>JANOZI010000214.1:0-6362 GCA_031429375.1 Acidobacteriota bacterium
GATCGGCGCCGGCCGCCAGGGTTCTCGGAAACGAGGTGTAGGCGAACGTGATCGGCGGCAGCATCTTCTTGACGTACTTCTGCACCGCACGGATTACCAGGCGCTTGAGCGGCGACAGCAAGTCGGCCACGGAGACCACGACGACGGTTTTAATCGGCGTCCTGGGGAGGACTTCGGCGACCTTCGGCGCGAAGAGATCGATCACGACCAGGCCGGTCGCGCCGCTGTCGGAGAACTGGTGGACCATTTCCGACGTGGTGTAAAGCGGGTTGGTGTTCGCCATGATCAGGCCCGCCTTCAACGTGCCGAACACCGCCACCGGGTACGCCAGGCAATTCGGCATCTGGATCGCGACCCGATCCCCAGGCTTGAAACCGGCGACCTCGCGCAGGTAGACCGCAAACTGATCCGACAGGCGGTCGACTTCGCCGAACGTCAGGCCGCCTTGCGATCCGTTGGGCAGGGCGAGGGTAAAGGCCTGCTGAGCCTGGTAAGTCGCGGCGGCCTCCCGGATCGCCGCCGGTATGTGCGGCCACTTCAGCGGTGGCAAATCCGCGGGGGTCGACGGCGGATAGAAGCGCGTCCATGGACGCGAGGGGGCTGTCATGGTCAGGGGCGCAATTCTTGCACAGGCGGTTGGGTTATGACACGACACGTTGTTATGGCCGTGCTGCTGGCCTCGGTTTCGGCCTGCAGCAAGGGCGAGACCCCGACGTCGCCGTCGCCGAATACACCCACACAGGCAATTATTTACACGGCCATCGGCGCCAGCGACGGCATCGGGTTCGGCGGGTCAGCGCCGTGTCTTCCCTTTGCCGACTGTCCGAATGGCACGGGTTACGTGCAGACCCTTGGCCGGCGGCTGGCCGAGGGAGGCCGCGCCGTGACGGTGGCGAACCTCAGCCTCCCGGGCGCCGTGTTGAACCGTGCGACGCAGGATCTGGCGACGAGCCTGGGACGCAGCGTCCCGGGAAATTTCATCGAGCAGGAAGCACCGTTTGTGCAGACCACTACCACGCACGTCACGATTTTCGCGGGCGGCAACGACGCCAACAACATCGCGCTTGGCGCCCGCTCGCGCGGCGGATCTGATCCAACTGCGTACGTGAATGATCAAGTTCGCCAATGGGGCATCGACCTGGAGGACCTCGTCGCGCGCATTCGCAGCCGCGCGCCGAACGCGCGGATCGTCGCGCTCAACCTGCCGAACCTGGCGGCGTCGCCGTACCTGGCGGCGAACCCGCCTTCTGAAAAAAGCCTGATGCAGCGGGTGGCCGTCGGACTGTCGGATCGCGTCAATGCGCTCACCTCGCGCAACGTCATCGTTGTCGATCTGATGTGCGACGCGCGGCTCTATCAGGCATCCAATTACGCGGCCGATGGCTTCCACCCCAACGACGGCGGCTACGCCATATTCACCGAACTCACGCTGCCGGCCTTGAGGGATGGGACGAGCCGAGCCCCTTCGACCACCTGCCCACAGCGATCCGTCTTCCCGTAAACGAACTTGAACAGGAGCTCAGGCGATCAGGAGTTGGTTTTCAAAAGACAGACTCTTGACCTTCTGAACTCCTGTTTGTTGGTCATTTGCCATATTAGGTGGTGTTCATTTTGTGCACTATCTGCATTTTTATGGATTCAAATTGCAGTTTTTGCGCTCTGTTACGCTCATAAATGGGTTCGATATTGCAAAGTGATGTGTAATCCGTGCATACTCGTGTATTCGGCTGCGCCTTCCGCAGCCGTCATACAGGAGGGAACCGGGTTATGGGATCCGTAGCACTTGGCGAGGCAATAAAGGGCATCCGCAGTTGGGCGATGAACGACGGGCGCGTGGCGCACGCGCCGGCGCAGGTCAAAGACATCTTTGGCGCGCGTGTGTTCAGCGACAAGGTCCAGCAGGCGAGGCTGCCCAAGCCCGCGTACCGAGCGCTGCGCGACACCATCATGCGCGGCGAAGCGCTCGATTCGACCACGGCTGACGCGGTCGCCTCCGCGATCAAAGACTGGGCGGTCTAAAACGGCGCGTCGCACTTCACCCACTGGTTTCAGCCCTTGACCGGCATCACCGCCGAGAAGCACGACTCGTTCTACGGCCCAACCGCCGACGGCCGCGCGCTCGCCGAATTCAGCGGCAAGGAGCTGGTGCGGGGCGAGCCCGACGCGTCGAGCTTTCCGTCGGGCGGCATCCGCAGCACCTTCGAGGCCCGCGGCTATACCGCGTGGGACCCGACCAGCCCGCCGTGGCTGCTGGTCCACAACAACAGCGCCACGCTGGTCATTCCGACGGCGTTTGTGAGCTGGACGGGCGCGGCGCTCGACAAGAAGACGCCGCTCCTGCGGTCGATGGAAGCGCTCTCGGCACAGGCCGTGCGGGTGCTCAGGCTGTTCGGCTCGTCGGCCACGCGCGTCACCGCCACCTTCGGCCCCGAGCAGGAGTATTTCCTGATCGACTCGAACTTCTACTTCGCGCGGCCCGACCTGCTCAACGCCGGGCGCACGTTGTTCGGCGCGCGCCCGCCGAAGGGCCAGGAGCTCGAGGATCAGTACTTCGGCTCGATCCCCGAGCGCGTGCTGGCCTGCATGGCCGAGGCCGAGGCCGAGCTCTACAAGTGCGGCGTCCCGATCAAGACCCGGCACAACGAAGTGGCGCCGTCGCAGTACGAAGTGGCGCCGATCTTCGAGAGCGCCAACGTCGCAACCGATCACCAGATGATGACCATGGAAACGCTGAAGCGGGTGGCGCCGAAGTACGGGCTGGCCTGCCTGCTGCACGAGAAGCCGTTCGCGGGCGTGAACGGATCCGGCAAGCACCTCAACTGGAGCATCGGCGACGACCTCGGCAACAACCTGCTCAACCCGGGCGACACGCCGCATTCGAACATGCAGTTCCTGTTTTTCTGCATGGCCGTGATCCGCGCGGTCGATGTGTGGCAGGGGCTGCTGCGCACCAGCATCGCGCACGCCGGCAACGACCATCGCCTCGGCGCCAACGAAGCACCGCCCGCAATTCTCTCAGTCTTCCTCGGCGACATGCTCACCGAGATCTTCGAGCAGGTCGAGGGCGCCGGTGGCGCCAAGAGCACCAAGCTGGGCGGCATGCTCGACATCGGTGTCGCGGCGCTGCCGAAGCTGCCGCGCGATGCCGGCGATCGCAACCGCACGTCGCCCTTTGCGTTCACCGGCAACAAGTTCGAGTTCCGCGCCGTCGGCTCGACGCAGAACGTCGCGCTGCCGGGCACCTGCCTGAACGTGGCCGTGGCCGAATCGCTCGACACGATGGCCACCGAGCTCGAGGCCAAGCTGGCCAAGGGCGAATCGCTCGAGGCGGCGGTGGCGGCGCTGCTGCGCAAGACCATCAAGGCCCACAAGCGGATCATCTTCAACGGCAACGGGTATTCCGACGAGTGGCAGAAGGAAGCCGGCAAGCGCGGCCTGCTCAACCTGAAGAACACGGTCGATGCCCTGCCCGAGCTGGTCAAGCCCGCCGTCGTCAAGGCGTTCGAGAAGTTCAAGGTCCTGACCGAGGCGGAGCTGCACGCCCGCTACGAGATCAACCTCGAAACCTACTGCAAGACCGTCAACATCGAAGCGCAGCTGATGGTGCTGATCGCCAACCGCTACATCCTGCCGGCGGCGTTCACGTTCCAGAAGCAGGTCGGCCAGAGCGTGGCGGCGGCCAAGGCCGGCGGCGTGCCCAGCAGCGAAGGCAAGAAGCACCTGACGCAAATCGTCAAGCTGACCGACGCGTTCCGGGTGCAGACCGGACGCCTGGCTGCGGCGCTCGATCACCACAGCAGCTCGTCGGAGAAGCACGCGAAGTACATGCGCGACACCATCGTGCCGGCGATGGCGAAGCTGCGCGACCTGGGTGACCAGATCGAAGTCCTCGTCCCGCACGAGATCTGGCCGTTGCCGACGTATCGGGAGATGTTGTTTGTGAAGTAGGGCGGTAGGCAAAGGTGCGTACGGTGCGTACAGTTCCAAGGGTGCCCAGGTTGGCTCCCGGGAACTAGAGCACCGTACGCATCATAGGAACCGTACGCACTGTGCGCACCCTAGCCCCACCTGCCGTAATATTCAGTCGTTGCCCTGGCTCATTTTCGCCATCGCGTTTTCGGTTCGCCTCGTCCACATCTGGCAGATCAAGCCGTCGCCGTTTTTCGACGTCCTCCTCGGCGACGCGCGCGGTTACGACGAGTGGGCGCGGCGCCTCGCGGCCGGCGACTGGATCGGCAGCGAGGTCTTCTACCAGGCCCCGCTCTATCCATACTTTCTCGGCGCGCTCTATAGGCTGGCCGGCCCCGACCTGCTGATCGTCCGCATCGTCCAGGCGGCGATTGGATCGGCGTCGTGCGTTTTACTGGCGCTGGCCGGCGAGCGCCTGTTTGCCGGTAGCGCGCAAAGCCCTGAGCGAAGTCGAAGAGCCGGCCTAATCGCGGGCCTCGCGCTGGCCCTCTATGCGCCCGCGATTTTCTTCGACGCGTTGCTGCAGAAGTCCGTACTGGACATGTTCTTCGTCTGCCTGGGCCTGTGGCTGATCTCGCGCATTGTGATGGGCGCCTCAACGCGTGGAGCGTGGATCGCGCTCGGCCTGGGCATGGGCGGCCTCTCGTTGACCCGCGAAAACGCGCTGGTCTTCATCGCTGTCATCCTGGTGTGGACGTGGTTCCTCACGAGGGTTCGCCTGCGACGATGGCTCGGGGTGCTGGTGCCGTTCGCAGCCGGCCTCGCAATCGTATTAGTGCCAGTGGCGAGTAGAAACTATTTCGTGGGCGGCGGGTTTTATCTGACGACTTCGCAATTCGGTTCAAATCTGTACATCGGTAACCATGCGGGAGCTGATGGCACGTACTCGTCGATCCGATTCGGGCGCGGGGCGCCGGAGTACGAGCGGCAGGATGCGACGGAGGAAGCCGAGAAGGCGGTTGGACACACGCTTACGCCTTCGGAAGTGTCGTCCTATTGGACCGGACGCGCCATCGACTTCATCACCTCGCGGCCCGGCGAATGGATTGCCTTGACCGGCCGCAAGATCATGCTGCTCGTCAACCGCTCGGAGATGCTCGATACGGAGAGCCAGGAGAGTTACGCCGAGTGGTCGTGGCCGCTTCGCCTCCTCGGACGGGTCGGACACTTCGGGGTGCTGGTGCCGCTGGCGGCGCTCGGCGTGATCGTGACCTGGCCGGACCGGCGCCGCCTCTGGATTCTCTACGCCATGGCACTCGCCTACTCCGCCAGCGTCGTGATGTTCTATGTCTTCGCCCGCTACCGCTATCCGCTGGTGCCCTTCCTGCTGTTGTTCGCGGCGGCACCCTTCGGCCCATTCGACTGAAACAGCGTTCGCTGCGAACGCGGTTTCTCGCTCAGGGCAGGGCCCGAGTCCTCACCGCGGCCCTGCTCGTGGTCGCCGCCGCCATCTTCGCGAACATCCCGGTCCTCGATTCAAAGCTCATGATGGCCATCACCGAGAACAACCTCGGCACGGCGCTGCAGGATCAAAAGCGCTATGACGAGGCCGTCATCCATCACCGGCGCGCCGCGGCCCTGCAGCCCGATTACGCGCCGGCCTACAACAACCTCGGCGCCGCGTTGCGCGCGGCCGGCCGCCTCGACGAAGCGGTCGCGCAATATCAGAGAGCGCTCGCCCTCAAACCCGACTTTGGCAACGCCAGCTACAACCTCGCCAACGCGCTGCTGGAGCGGGGCCAGGCCGGCGCATCGGTCGACCAGTTCCGCAAGGCCATTCAGTCGAAGCCCGATTCCGTCGAGGCGCACAACAACCTGGGGATCGCGCTGGCCGCCAAAGGCGATGCCGCGGGCGCGATGGCGGAGTTCCGCGCGGCGATCGCCATCGACGCCACCTCGGTGCAGGCTCACCGCAATCTCGGCAACATGCTGATCGATCGCGGCGAGCGCGCCGAGGGCATGGCCCACCTCGAGCGCGCCGTGCTGGTGGCGCCGCGCGAAGCAGACGCGCTGTTCGACATCGGCAGCATCCTGTTGCAGGAACAGAACTTCAGGGCGGCCGCCGAACGCTTTCAGGCGGCGCTGCGGATCAAGCCCGATGCGCCGGAGACGCTGAACAACCTGGGGATTGCGCTAGCCAACCAGGGCCGGATCGCCGAGGCCCTCACCTATTTCGAGCGCGCACTCAAGCTGCGGCCCAACTTCAACGACGCTCGCGTAAATCGGGATCAGGCGCGCACTGCTTTGCGCCCTAAATAGAGTGCGTACAGTGCGTACGGTTCCAAGAGTGCGTACAGTGCACCGAGTGCCAAGGAGTGCCAAACGTGAGCACTCCTGGCACCCGCACTCTTCGCACCCTAGGCACGGTACGCACCCGTACGCACCTTGTGCTT
>JANOZI010000215.1:0-4427 GCA_031429375.1 Acidobacteriota bacterium
CACCGTGCCCCAGAGGAAGAACGACAGTCGTGACGCCAGATCTTCGTCCGAGACGCGATAGGTGGTCGACGAGGCGCGAATCACCGACGGCTGTTGCTCGAGCCGGAACAGGAAGCGCGGGCTCATCAGGATCGATTGCACCGCCATGCGGATGCCGGGCTCGAAGCCGCCCTTCTTGCGGCCCTGTTCGTAGAACTTCAGCGCGTCCTGCAGGTCGGCCGCGGCCGGCGCGCCACGGAAGGCCTGGGTCGACAGCTTCTTGAGGATCTCGGCCGCGCACGATTCTTCTTCGGCCGCCGTGGTCGGCCGGCACGAGAAAATCTTCAGGCGGCTCGGCGTGTCCGACACGCCGGTGACGTCGGACGGCCCCAGCACGGTGAAATCGCGCAGGTGCGGCAGCATCGTGACCCCGAACGTGATGCTGACGTCGGCGAGCGTGTTCTCGAGCGGCATCAGCAGGTCGTCAACCGGGCCGTCGAGCCGCTGGACGAACGCGGCCGTCAGGCGCTGCGGTCCGGCCTTGATGTGCACGGGCGGGGTCTGCAGGTCGAGGCTGTTCTTCGGATCGGTCTCGCTCATGCGGGTGTTGAGATCGAAGATTGCGACGCGCTCGCCGTTGACCGAGAACTCGACCTGTTCGGTCAGCCCGTACGCGGTCATCGAATTACGGCCGACCAGGCCGCCAAGCGGCTCGTAATGCAGCGAGGTCTTGAGCACGTAGTGGCCGTCCGCCGGGAAGGTGTGCATCACCGACATGCCGCCGCGCGTGCCCATCGGCGCGCCCGGCACGCGGCGCATCTGCGACGACGAGCGGGCGATCTTGTAGGTGGCCGAGGTGGCGGTGGCGTTGCGATCGCCGACCGACAGGCGGCTGATCTGGCTGGCCGCGCGCAAGTAGCCGTCCATCAGCGTCGGCGAGAAGCTCTGGGCATCGGCGACGTTGTCGAAACCGTGGCTGATCGTGTCGGGCGGCAGGTACGCCGTGACGTCGACGTCGACGTTCAGCAGGTCCTTGACCGCGGCGGCGTACTCGGCGCGATTGAGGCGCTGGAACGGGCGCGATCCCGGGTTCGGCTTGAGGGCGGCGGCCTGATCCATCCGCGCCTCGAGCGCCGACGCCATCGCCGTCAGCACCTCGGCTTCCGGCCGGCGCGCGCCCGACGGCGGCATCATGCCGGCGCGCAGCTTGCGGATCATCTTCTCGGCGGTCTCACCGTGCTGATCGATCGTGGCGGCATCGAAACTGGCGAGCGACAGTCCCCCGGCCTTGCCGCGCTCGCTATGGCACCCGGTGCAGTACTGCTTGACGAGCGCCGTCTGCTCGGCCGGCAGCATGGTCGTCACCGCCGGCGCATGCGACGCAACCGGCCTGGCAGCCGGCTGCGGCGCCGGTTGGGCGCTGACGACTACGGCCAGGGCGACAATGGCCGCGGCGAGCGCGGCGCTTTCGAAATGGTTGTTCAGCATGCGATGCATCGGTGATTGTTCCTGGCGCAACGGGTTAGAGCAGCTTGATCGTTTCGCTTCATGCCTAGCAGGACACGCACTTGTGGTTGTTCTTCGAGCCCAGCTTCTCGAGCAGCGCCAGCGTCTCCGGGAACGGCTGGACCCGCTGCACGGGACCGTTGGCCATGTCGGCGACGGTGTGCCCTTCGCGGTTGACGCGCGTCACATCCGCACCCTTCGAAACCAGATACAGGAACGACACGTTGTCGCCGCGCGCCGCGGCATGATGCAGCGAGGTGTTGCCGTCGTGATCGACCTCGTTCGGATCGGCGCCCGCGACTTCGATCAGGAACTTGATGCCGGGCAGAAAACCGGCCGGCGAGTGGATGTGCGAGTTGGCGGCGAAGCCCTCCCCGAAGCCCACGCCCGAGGCCGCCTGCAGGGCCGGCACACCGGGACCGCCGACCGGAATCGGCGGGAGGTTCGAGATTTCCTTCACTTCGCGCGCGCCCGAGTCGCCCACGCGCGGCCGTCCGGCCGGCTTCCTGGTCGGGATGTTCGGGTCGGCGCCGTAGTCCATCAGGAGCTTCATCGCGGCAACGTCGCCCGCAAAGGCGGCGCGCCAGAACGGCGTGGCGCCGATTTCGTCGACGCCGGCGAGATCGAAGTTGTACTCGGTGTACCAGACTTTTTTCGTGAGCCGCAGGTTCGGCGTCGCGCCCCGGTCGAGCAGCGCCTTCATGAAATCGAGATAGGTCAGCTGCTGCTGCTGGAACGCGCGCGGCTGCGGATAGAGCGCACGCGGCGCCCACGTGACGTTGAGCGCGGCATAGAGCGGCGTCACGCCATTGCCCGACGCGGCGTTCGGGTTGGCGCCTTGATCGAGCAGCCACTTGGCGAGATCGAAATGGCCGTTGATGGTGGCGATCAGCAGCGGGCTCGTCTTGTCGCCCCCGCTCACCTGATTCACATCGGCGCCGCCGCCGACCAGAAGTTTCGCAGCCTCGACGTGGCCGCCACGCGCGGCAAACAGCAGCGGCGTGACGCCACCCTGGTAGCCGACGAGCTCGTTATAGAAGTACGGACGATCGACGCCGGCCTGGCCGCCGCCACCACCCCGCCGCCCGCCACCGCCCTGCGCAGGAGGGGGCGCTGCCGCGCTCGCCGGGCCGTTCTGTCCTTGCGCGTTGCCGCCCGGCTGGCCGGCGCTGCCCGACGCGGCCGCCACCGCTTCCAGTTCGGCGGCGCTGAGATTGCCGACGTTGTTGACCTTGGTCGTCAGCTTCACGTCGGCGCCCGCCTTGAGCAGGGCGGCAATCGCCTCGACACGGTTGGTGCCGGCGGCAAACATCAACGCCGTCTGCTGCATCGACTTTTCTTTCGCGTCGACTTCAGCGCCGTTCTCGACGAGCATCGTCACCGCCCTGGCGTCGCCCGATAGCGCGGCGAGCATCAGCGGCGTCGTGCCGGTGGCATTGGCGGCCTTGACGTCGGCGCCCGCGGCCAGCAGCGCCGCGATCACCGCCGCGTGCCCCTGTTCGGCGGCCATCATCAGCGGCGTGTACGCGCCAAGCCGCGTCGTCGCCTTCACGTTGGCGCCGGCGTAGAGCAGCATCTGCGCGAGGTCGACATCGCCCGAGCGCGCCGCCCAGTGCAGCGCGGTCATGCCGTCGCCCTGCGCGGCGTTGACGTCGGCGCCGTCTTTCAGCAGCGCGCGCACCGCGTCCTTGTCGCGCTTCATCACCGCGTCGGCGACGAGAGATGATCCAGCAGCAACCAAAAGGGGCGACAGCCCAACCGCGAGTACTGCTGCGACCACCGCTCCGCGAATCACTTTGCGCATATAGAAGCCTCTTCACTGATCACAAACGCTAGCCACAGAGAACACAGAGGACACGGAGAAAACGTTTTTCTTGGCACACGGTGTTTCCCAAAAAAAATCTCTGTGTCCTCAGTGTCCTCAGTGGTTAACGTCCGTGTCGCTAAATTGCTGCCGTCGTATCGGGCACGCTCTTCAACTCGAAGCGGCCGGTGCTGTCGCCGAAGCTCTTCAAATCTTCGACGCCGATGTCGTTCAGCAGCGACAGCATGACGTTGGCCATCGGCGTACCGTCGGCGGCCTTGAGGTGCAGGTTGCCGCGTAGCGCGCCGCCGGCCTTGCCGGCGAGGAACAGCGGGCACCGCTTGTGGTTGTGCACGTTCGTGTTGCCCATCGGCGAGCCGTAGATGATCAGCGTGTTGTCGAGCAGGTTGTGCTCGCCGTCCGGCGTCGCCTTCAGCTTGCCCATGAAGTACGGAATCATGCTGACGTGATACCGGTTGATCTTCATGAAATCGGTCACGCGATCCTCGCGCTCGCCGTGGTGCGAGGCGGGGTGGAAGGCGCTGCGCACGCCGCTCTCGGGATAGACCCGCGCGGAACCGTCGCGGCCCATCTTGAACGAGAAGACGCGCGTCACGTCCGACGCAAAGGCGAGCACCTGCAGGTCGAGCATCAGCTTGACGTGCTCTTCGAATGAATCGGGCACGCCGATTGGCGCTTCCGGCAGCTCGCGCACATCGCCGCTGGCGTTGCGGGCTTCGACGCGCTGGATGCGGCGTTCGACTTCACGCACTTCCTCGAGGTACGCGCCGAGCCGCTGGCGATCGCCGGCGCCGAGGTCCTTCTGCAGCCGCGCCACCTCGGTGCTGACCCAGTCCAGAATGCTCTTGTCGGTCCTGCGATGCGCGGCGCGTTCGGCCGGCGTCGCGCCGACGCCAAACAGCGAGTCGAAGGCGGCGCGCGGGTCGCGAATCATCGGCAGCGGCCGCTCGGGCGTGGCCCAGCTGATGCTGTCGGTGTAGGCGCAGCTGTAACCGTAGGCGCAGCCGCCGGCCTGATCGACCGTCTCGATGCTCAACTGCATCGACGGAATGGCGGTGTCCTGCCCGAACTTCTGCGCGTAGATTTGATCCAGCGAAGTGCCGGCGTGCACGTCGGA
>JANOZI010000216.1:0-7895 GCA_031429375.1 Acidobacteriota bacterium
CATCAACCTGGTGGGCAACCCGCGCTTTGGTCAACACACCGGCGGAGGGGCGGTCCTGCCCAGCCGCCAGTTCCAATTCGCGCTGACGTATCGATTCTGATCATGCCGCAGCAGCGTCGAGCGTTTCTCGTCACGTTCCCCGCCACGTTTCTAGCTACGTTTCTAGCCGTCGTGGTCGCCGCCCTCTGGGGCGGCGAACACGTCTCCTCGCAATCACCGGTTCGCGTCCGCGTCCAGACCGAGCTCGGCGACATCGTCGTCGAAGTCGATCAGGCGAAGGCACCGGCGACGGTCGCGAACTTCCTCCGCTACGTGGACGCCGGTCACTACGACGGCGGCACGTGGCATCGCACCGTCAAGATGGACAACCAGCCCGAAAGCACGATCAAGATCGAAGTGATCCAGGCCGCCGTCAATGCCGATCGCGCCAAGGAAGGCTTTCCGCCAATTGCGCTCGAGCGCACCACTGGCACGGGACTGCTCCACAAGGACGGCGTGATCTCCATGGCGCGGGGCGCCCCCGACAGCGCCACGTCGGGGTGGTTCATCTGTATCAACGATCAGCCGTCGCTCGACTTCGGCGGCCAGCGCAACCCCGACGGCCAGGGCTTTGCGGCATTCGGCCGCGTGGTGTCCGGCATGGACGTGGTGCGGAAGATCCAGGCCGCGCCCTCGTCTGCAACGCGCACCACCAACGCCGAGGCGCAGCGGCTGACGCCGCCGATCAAGATTCTCAAGGTCGCGCGCCTCAAGTAATCCGGCGCCGCGCATGAGGCGAATTGCCGGGACGGCAGCGTTTTAGAGAGAACGCAGAAACGCGAGCAGCGCGCTGCGGCGCTCGCCGTCGAGCTGGTTGAAGCGATCGCGCGCAGCAGCGGCTTGGCCGTCGTGACGCCCGATCGCCTGCTCGATCGTCGTCGAGCGGCCATCGTGCAAAAACCGGTTGGCGTTGCGCAGTCCCCATAACGGCGCCGTACGCATCTCGCGCCCGGCGGCCTGGCCCTGGACGATTTCGTCGCCGAGCGTGCCCATGTCGTGCAGAAGGAAGTCCGAGTAGGGCTGGAACTCCACCAGGTTCATCCCGGCCACGCCGCTTGGCCCGGTCCGGATGGTGGGACGATGGCAACTGCTGCACGCGATGTCGGTGAACACCTGCTCCCCGACGCGGGCTTCTTCGGTGATCACGCCGCGCGCGGGCGGCGCGAGCATCGACACGAAATTGGTGATCGACTCCACGTCGCGCCCGTCATCATTGAGCGCGGGCGCCGGATTGAAGGCGAGCGCGGCGCAATCACCCTGCGGGCACGGCTCATCGCGGAACTGCGGGTTGGTGATGCCCATTTCATTGAGCATCGCATCGGCGGTGAACAGCAACAGCGTGGGCACCTGCGCCTTCCACCCGAACTTGCCGACCACTGCCCGGCGCGTCACCGGGTCGGCGACCAAGTGCACGCGGCCGGCGGTTGCCGGGTTCGTGCTGCGTTCCGCGTCGGCAATCGCGAACCAGGTGTCATCCGGCACGGCATCGACGAGGCCGAGCCCCAGCAGGCTGGTCGATCGGCGCCGTGTGGTGATGGTGGCCTCGGGCGGCGTCTGCTCGCCCCTGAAGTCGTGCGTGCCATCGGCGGTGGTGACCGAGCCCAGGCCGCGCGATTGGATCATCGATCCGCCAAGCTCGGCGAGCGGATCGAAATCACCGCGGAAGTCGAGCCGGCCGAACCGCGTGACGGTGCGGTTGCTGCCGCCGCCGTTGCGGTGGCAGTCAGCGCACGACTCGTCGTTGAAGATCGGCCCGAGCCCGTCGGCGTTGGTGTAGTCCTTGGCGAAAGTACGCTGACCGGCGGTGAACGCCTGCTGCTGCGGGAGCGTGAGACCGCCAATCGGCGCGCCGCCCGGCCCCCCGCCCGGAGGACCCTGCTGCGCCACCGCGGTGAAGGTGAATACCGCGAGCGCGAACGCGGCGACCGATCCGAATCGCGTAGCCGTCATGGCCCCAAGTGTGCGGGCGTGGAGGACAAAAGTCCAGATCGGACCGCCCCTGTTGGCGCCGTCACACTCTTTTCACAGATCCGCTTTGGTCGCGTGGACGTTAGGGTGCCTTGGGTGCCTAGGGTGCCCAAGGTGCCCAGGTGGGTGCCAGAGGGTGCCTAAGGTGCCAGCGAAGAACGAATGAAGCCTCCGAGTGATTGCGGCGCAGGCGCGCCCTGTTTGCCGCGGCTGTTCCGATAATCGATCCACTGCTCGAGCGCGTCGATCTGTGCGCCAATCAACGCATCGTACTCAGGCCCGCCGTGGCCCATGCCTGGAATGAAATACACCGCGAGGACTCTCTCAGCGCCGCCGCGACCGAGACGACGTTCCACCAGCCCCTGGTACCCGGCGGTTTCGCCCGGAGAGACGATGGCGTCGAAGGTGCCGTGCATGATGATGATGGGGCGCTTCAAGTCACCGGTCAGATCGAGCTTGCGCAACTCCTGCTGAACATGTTTCGGACTCTTGGACGGATCCCACAGCTTCAATTCATCGTCGGTGAGAGGACCGCCACCCGGATTGAAGGTCTCGTCGAATCGCGGCATCGAATCGCGCAGATAGCCGACCAGGCCGGCATGACCGCTCTTCCACAAGCTCTCGGAACCCTCGCGGCGTCCCACGTTGAAGGTATGGCCGTTCTTCAGCGTCGCTGGAATGTCGTAGATGTGCCGAAGCGCCTGTAGTTGCTCGCTGGTCAGCGGCGGCGCCAGGGGAGCGCGCCACGGATCCCACTTCGCGTCGGACGCCCGCTTCGCGATGATGTCGTCGATGCGCGGCGCGATGACGTCGTAGTTGCGGAGCACCGTTGCGATCGAACCCCACTGGCTCACCTGCGAGTTGAATCCGTACCCGGCAATACCACCGTCATACAGATCGGGATAGCTTTCGATCATCCACTTGGTGTGGTGGCCGCCGTTCGAGCCGCCCATCATCAACGTCCGCGACGGCGCCTTCTTGTAATGCTCCTTCAGGACCTGCTTCGCATAGAGCGTCAGCTCCCTGATCCGCCGGCGCGACTCGTAATACGAGTCTTCGGGTTCCCTGGCGATCGTCAGGCGGTTCCAGCCTTCATCGCTGGCCGCAAAGGCGTAGCCCTTTTCGAGGGCGGTCGTCTTGAACGCTCCGGTACTGAGCTCGGTGCCGGAGAACCCGCGCGAGTACACCGCGAGCCTGCCGTTCCAGTTATCAGGCAGCGCCAGCTGAAACTTCCCATCGTCCGGAATGACGCCGTGGATGTAGCGATGCGGCACCGGCGCCGCCACCCGCTCGTCGGTATCGATCGTCGCCTTGATCGCTGCGCCGGCGGCAGCGACGTACAGGGTCAGGCAGCAGACGCTGACGGCACTCGCGCGACACACGTTCGAGACGCCCAACATTCTCACGCTTCGTGTTCTTCGTACCTTCGTGGCAAACAATCGGGTGACTAGACTAAGACTAGGCGGGTGCGAGGATTCGATCTTCCAGCGCGTAGTCGATCGGGCGCCGCGGTTGCGATTGGTACCACTCGAATCCGTTGCGCAGCGCGGCTTCGAACGCCGTCGGCGTCACACCGAGTACGCGCCGCGCCTTGTCGACATTCGCGCTGTACGGCGGCAGGTCGAGGTACTCGCCAAAGTACAAGTTGTGCGACCCGGCGAACTGTCCTCCCGAGGCTGCGATCCTGGCGCGCGGCACCGGCACGAGCGTGGCCTCGACACCCGCCACTCGCGCCAGCAGTTCCACGAAGGTGCGCTGCGTCACACGCTCAACGTGACCGATGTTGAACGCCTCGCCCGCAGCCTCCGGCACTTCCATGGCGCGGACGCACGCCTCCGCCACGTCGGAAACGTAGGCCCACGGCATCACGCCGCTGCCGCCGTCCGGCAGGATGATCGGCCGGTGGGCGAGCAGGCGATCCCAGAAAAACTGTTCGCGATAGAACGGCTGGCGCGGTCCGTGGACAAACGGTGGCCGGAACGTCGCGACCGGAAAGCCGGCCTCGGCGTGCATGCGGAACAGCATCCGCTCCGCGGTGACCTTGTGCTGCACGTAGGGGTTCGGACTGTCGTCTGGCGCCAGCGCGTCGCTCTCGAGGTGGTCCAGTCCCGGCTCGTAGGCGGCAATGCTCGACATGAAGACGTAGCGCTGCAACTGGCCGCCGCAACTGCGCGCCGCGGCCTCGACGTGGCCGGCCGGGGTGCCCTTCTGCCAGTCGTACGCGAGATCGAACACCGCCTCGAACCGCCCCTGCGACAACAAGGCCGACACCTTCGCGAGATCGCCGCGGTCCGCCTGCAGATTGCGGACCTCAGCGCCGAGATCATGCCGTTCGCCGCGATGGAGGACGGTCACATCGTGCCCGCGCGCCGTCAGGCGCCGCACGATGTCGCGCCCCATGAACTGCGTCCCCCCGATCACGAGCATTCGCATCCGCGGCATCTTAGTCCATGGCAGCAACCCACCCACCTTAGGCGCCCTTGGCACCCTGGGCGCCCCTGGCACTTTGGCACCCTGGCACCCTGGCACCCTTGGCACCCTTGGCACCCACCCAGGCACCTTAGGCACCTTAGGCACCCTAGGCACCCTAGGCACCCTAGTTCTGTCCGCCGGGACGTTTACCCCATGACGGTGGCGCCGGTTCGGTGGTGCGGCGCTCGACCGGCTTCTCCTTCAACAACCTGAGCGCTTCGTCGACCGCGCGCTCGAGCTGCGGATCGCGTCCGGCGATCACGTCCTTGGGCCAGTTCTCGACGTCGATATCCGGCGCGGTGCCTTCGTTTTCCACCGCCCACTTGCCGTCGCGCGTGAAGAACCCGCCGCGCGGCGCGATCATCGTGCCGCCGTCGATGAAGCCGGGCGTGTCGGCGGTGTGCACGAGCCCGCCCCAGGTCCGCTTGCCGACCAGCGGCCCGATCTTGCGGTAGCGGAACATCCACGGCATCAGGTCGCCGCCCGAGCCGGCCATCTCGTTGACGATCATCACCTTCGGCCCCCAGATGCCGGCCGAAGGGCTGGTGAAGGGGCGGCGATCGCCGGCGACGTTGTTGAAGTAGCCGTCGAAGTCGCGTTGCAGCACGTCGATGATGTAATCGGCGGCCGAGCCGCCGCCGTTGTAGCGCTCGTCGATCACCGCGCCCAGCTTGTCCTGCTGCGCGAAGTAATAGCGGTTGAAGCTCTCGTAGCCGCCCTGCCCGGTGTTCGGGACGTAGACGTACGCGATCTGGCCGTTCGATCGCTTGTCGACGAAGCGGCGGTTCTCTTCCACCCACGCGCGCGTGCGCAGCGCCTGTTCGTTGGCCACCGGCACCACGGTCACCTGCCGCGAGCCCTGCGGATCGGGACGCGAGTTCACGGTAAGCACCGTCTGTCGATTCGCCGTGCCGTCGAGCAACCGGTAAATGCTGTCGGGCGCGACGAGGTTGATGCCGTTGATGGCGATGATGAAGTCGCCGGCCGCGACGTCGATGCCCGGCGCCGCGAGCGGCGCGCGCAGCTCGGGGTTCCAGCTCTCGCCGTCGTAGATCCGCGCGATCTTGTAGCGGTTGTTCTGCACCGTGAGATCGGCGCCGAGCAGGCCGCCGGGCGAGGCCGGCACATCCGGCATCGCGCCGCCGCGCACGTACGAGTGGCCGATCGCGATCTCGGCGCCCATGTTGTCGAGCAGGTAATTGAGGTCGGCGCGGTGCGCGATGTGCGGCAGCATGACGCCGTACATTTCCTTCATGCGCGGCCAGTTGGCGCCGTGCATGTTGGGTACGTAGAGGTAGTCGCGCTGCAGCCGCCAGCCCTCGTTGAAAATCTGCGCGAACTCGGCCTTCGGATCGAGGTGCATCCGCAGCGTGACGTCGAGCCGCCCGTCTCCGGCCTTCGGCGCGTCTCTGCCGTCGGCGTCGACCAGGAACAGGGCCGGCCGCACCGGCGGCGCCGGCGTCGCCGGCGCATTGGGCCCGCCTTGCGGCGCGGGCGTGCGGTAGACCAGCTTCTTGCCGTCCGCGCTCACCGCGTATACGCCCACGTTCGAGAGATAGGTCATGGCCTTGCGATCGCTCAGCCGGAAGCGATGCAGCGTGTTGCCACGCACCTCCGGATCCGTCGGCGCCTGCAGAAAGAACACGGTGCCGGCCGCGCCCGCCTTCAGTTGCGCGTACTCCCGCGATGGCACGCCCGGCACGGTGAGAATGCGCTGATGAATGCCGTCGAAGTCGATTTGCACCGACGGCACGCCGGTGTCCTTGCTCTCCTTCGTCGCGGCCGTCGCGACGCCGGGCTCTTCATCGCTCTCGGGCAGCAGCGGGCTCGGATCCGACTTCTTCAGCACCGCCAGGTACAACGCGAACGTTTCCTGGAAGCCGTACGACGTCATGTCGAGCCACTGCGAGCCCAGGCCGAAGTTCGTCGACGCGAGGAACCAGAGGTACTTCCCGCTGGCATCCCACACCGGGAACATCGCGTCGGCGAGCCCGTCGGTGACCTGCTTCTTTTCGCCGGTTTCGACATTCGCCACGACAATCGCGCGATACAGGGTGTTGAGCCGCGACGCAAACGCAATCCACTTCGAGTCGGGACTCCACGACGGCGCGAGCGTGCGCTGCGGCACCATCCACGGATCGTTGCCGACGTTCTTGGCCTGCCCGCTGGCGACGTCCATCACCCACACGTTCAGATTGGTGTCGGTGTAGAGCAGCTTCTTCGAGTCGGGCGACCAGACCGGCGTGTAGTAGAAGGCCGCCTTCTGGAACGCGATCTCGCGCGGCGGCGCCATGCCGTCCTGCGATTCGATCACCAGCTTGTACTCGCCGGACTTGTCGCTGAAATACGAGATCCACTTGCCGTCGGGCGACCACGCCGGCTGGCGCTCCGCCGAGCCGCTCGAGTTCGTGATATTGCGCACGTCGCCCTTCTCCGCCGGGATCGTGAAGATCTCGCCGCGGGCCTCGACCACCACGCGCTTGCCGGTGGCCGACAGGCCCAGGTTGGTCATGCGGCTGGTGACGTCTTCGAAGCGCGGCATCATCCACGGGAAGTCGCCCGCCGCGGTGATGGTCAGCATCACGGTCTTGCCGCTCTTGGGATCGAGCGTGTGGATCCAGCCCGCCTGCTCGAACACCACCGCGCCGCCGCCGGCGTCGAGCGCCTTGACGTCGTAGTCGATGAACCTGGTCCGCTGCGTCAGCGCCTTCGTGGCGGCGTCGTACGACCACACGTTGGCGATGCCGTCGCGATCCGAGATGAAGTACACGGTGTCGCCCATCCACACCGGATCGATATCCTTCGAGTCGGTCCAGGGCGGCGAGACCAGGTCGAACGTCTTGAGGTCCACAATCCAGACGGGCCGGTTCTGGCCGCCGCGATAATTACGGCGCTCCTCGTCCCACGACGTGTTCATGCGGTAGGCGATCCGTCTGCCGTCGGGTGAGATCTTGCCTTGGTAGCCGCGCGGGAGCGGCAGGGGCTCTTCGACGCCGCCCTTGGCCGGCACCGTCCAGAATCGCGGTGTCGCATTCGGTGCGGCCGTGGCGCGCGATGAGGCAAACATCACCGCCGCACCATCAGGCGTCCAGCCTTGTACTTGATCGGCTCCCGGGTGCCACGTCAGGCGCGTTGGCTCCCCGCCCTCGGCCGGCACCGTGTAGACATCGACATTGCCCCCGTAGTCGCCGCTGAACGCGAGGGTCGTGCCGTCGGGCGAAAATTTCGGGTTCGTGGTCTGACCCTGGAAGCTCGTGAGCCGCCGCGCGTTGCCGCCCGCGCGCTCGACCACCCAGATATTGTTCGCGTAGACAAACGCGACGTTCGCCGCGCTCACCGTCGGCGAACGCAGCATCCGCGTCGGCGCGCCGGCGGCGGCCGGCTCAAGGGCGGAGGACGCCGCGACTCCGCTCGTG
>JANOZI010000217.1:0-4784 GCA_031429375.1 Acidobacteriota bacterium
TCGAGTGGCGAGCGGTAGCCCATGGAGCTGTCACACAGTCTAACAGGCTGCCCGCGTACGGGCCACAGAGTTTGGGGTGGGGCTCTGTTGATCTCAGATCTCAGATCTCAGATTGCAGACCAATCGAAGATTTCAGATCTAAGATCTGAAATTAATCTGCACTCTGAGATCTGAGATCTGAAATCGACCGCTCAAAGGAGTAGCTTCTGGATGGCGCCGGACCATGTCATCTGCTGGGTAGCCGCTCGGCCGGCCTCGCCCATCCGCATGGCGAGATTCTTATCGTCCATCACTCGCCGCATCGCCACCGCCAGGGCCTCTGGCGTGGAATCGGTGACGAACCCGCTCTCGTCGTTCTTCACGAGCTCGGCCGGACCGCCGCTGTCGTAGGTGGTGATCACCGGCTTGCCACACATGAATGCCTCGACCGTCACGAAACCGTAGTCTTCGTTGAACGGTGGGAAGATCACCGCCCGGCACCGCGCGAGGTGGTCGATCAAGCCCGCTTCGTCGAGCCGGCCGACGAACTTGACGCGGTGGTCCAGCTCGAGGTGGCTCCGCAGCTTGATCAGCCGATCGAGCTCCGCGCCCTCGCCGGCGATCACGCACCTGATGCTCGCCGCCATCGGCTCCGCCAGCGCGCGCAGCACCAGGTCGAAGCGCTTCAGCGGCGACAGCCTCGAGACGCCGAACAGGTAGTCGCCGTAGGTGTCGTGGCGATAGTCGCGCTTCGGAGGCGGCGGGTACAGCACTTCGGACTGGATGCCACCGAACCGTCGAAGCCGCGCCTGCACCGTCCCGGAAATCACGAAGCGGCGCTGCATCTTCGACAGCAAGTGCGCATCGACGCGATGGATGATCGCCCGGCGCGTGCGCTCCTTGATCTTCTGTTTCCACGTCAGGTGAGAGCTGAACTCGTCCCACAGATCGTAGTACTCGCGCATGCGGTGGTTGAGCCACAGCACGTGGTTGGGGTGCCGCACCGCGTAGCCGGGGAATCGCAGGCTGATCACCTGATCGACCTTGCGTTCCTCGTGGGCCAGGCCGACGTCTGTGCACCACGCAGCGAGGTAGCCGCTCGCCTGCCGGCCGAAGCGGTTTTGCGGCGTCACCACGAGACCGGCATGGTGCCCTTCCTCGTTGAGCGCGCGCACCAGCTCGCGCGCCATCACGAGGTGGCCGCCTTCGGCGAACGGCGGGCTCGAAGTGACGACCGCGACCGTCGCCACTACCGCGACTCCGCGTAGTGCGGGATCACGCGCACCATCACGCCGAGGAAGCGGCTGTCGGGCGCGCCGCTCTCGAACATCGGCACGAAACCGCTGGACGAGGAGATCGACAGCATGTAGACGTAATTGGTCGGGAAGTCCGGATGGTACTTGTAGGGCACGCCGTGGGTCATCGCGACGTCAACGCTTTGCTGCGACCCCGCCGGCATGTCCACCGTGCGCTTCTCGGTGCCGGTGTCGATCGTGACGCGATTGGGCTTCGGTCCGGTCTCCAGGATGATGGTCAGCGTGTCGATGCGCAGCGACCGCGCCTCCTGCACGCCCGCGGCCTGCGTTTCGGGCGCGATTGGCGCCCGCAGCAGGATGTCGCCCCTCGACTCCCCTTTCACCCAGAACGCGTCGTTCTCGCGGTTGTAAATGTTGTCGTCGATGAAATACGCGAACACTGGCGGCGTTCCGCCAAGCGGCTGGCGCGTTCGCGACGGGACAACATTGATCGGCAGGTCGTTGACCATTGTCAACTCGGTTGGCAGCCGGCTGAACAACCCGGTCTTGCTGTGTTCCGCGGGGTTTCTCGAGGCGAAGAACGGGTTGGACGCGATCGGCGCGACAAAGAGCCCGCTGATGGCGATGGCGACGAGGCCGCTGACCGCCGTCTGCAACGGCGGCACCAGGAACAGGAACACGCCGTAGGTGCCAAGGAAGTAGCGATTGCCCACAGGACCACCGCCCCCCGACCACGTGACCGGCATGTACAACAGGAGCGCGACTGCGGTGCCGAGTCCGGCAGCAAGCGTCAGCCACTGCCAGATCGCACGATCGCGCGTGGCAACCAGAAACATGACAATCGCCAGCAACCCCGGGAAGAAATAGATCGCGAACCCGGTATGGCGCCCGACCAGAAAGTAGCCGAGGTTGTGAGGAAACACTTCCAGCAGCGCGTCGCGAGTGAACAGCACCTCGAATGAGCCGCCCCCCACCCGCCCCAAACCAACCGTATCGAAGTTGTAGGTCTCGGTCTGGTACGGGAAGCCGCCCTTGAACCCGACGCCATCGCGGCTGTAGAAGGTCTTGCGTTCGCCGCCCTGGTAATTCCAATCGCCGGTGACGGCGATGTTGAGGGCGAACAGCGCCGCGACGACGACGCCGAAGACGACGCCGATCCTGGCGGCGCGCAGCCACTGGCGCCGGAGCACCGCCGACACGAGCAGCGGCGCAATCAGGATGATGTTGGTCGGCTTCGCAAACATGCCGATGCCGAGCAGGACGGCGGCAACGATGTCGGAGCGCGGCCCGAGCAGCCAGCGCGTCCGCCACGAGCGGACCGACCCGCCCGGCACCGGTCCGGCGACCTCCTTGTAACACCAGCAGTAAAAGCCAAACAGCACGATCGCGAAGATGAAAAAGTCCGGCCCGATCTGCACCACGTAAACCGGCACCAGCGAGACAAACAGGAACGCGCACGCAAACACGAGCGCGGCGACCGGGTGACTGCGCGCCGCCAGGAACGAGTACGCGCACAGGAAACACAGCGTCATCAGCAGCGCATGGAACACCAGGAATCCATTGGTGCCGAACAGCCGGATGAACGGCGCCGCCAGCAACGGATAGATGTAGGCCTTCGCATAGTACAAGTGAGACTCGGGGCCGCGCTTCAGGAACAAGCCTTCAGGCCCCGTCGGAAACTCCTGCCACACGCGCACGAGGTCGTCGCGCCGGTACTCGAAGTCCAGGTCGGTCGCGAAGCTGTGGCCCATCGTGTAATAGGTGGCGGCGTCGCCAAAAAACCCGCCGTTCGAGGCCTTGACGAAATCGACCGACAGGGCCCACGTCAGCAACATGAGGCCGATCGCGGCCGTCGTGCTCGCCCCGAGTCGCCACGCGAGGCTGCGCCCGTGCAGGCGTTCGGCGACGCTCGTGTCGATCGTGGTCATCGTTTCTCGGTCGCCAGGAAGCTGAGGTCCGTCTTCAGGATACCCGCGCGACCTGTCCGGTGCGAGTTCTCGTGCAGCAGATCATAGAGACGCTCCATCTTTCGGACGAAGACGGCGATGTCGTAACGGGCGCCGGTCTGGCGCGCCTGCTCGGCCAGCCCCGCCGCGGTCTGCGGCCGATCGAGGGCAAAGCAGATCGCGTCGGCCAGTCGCGGCGCGTCGGCCTTGGGCACGATCAGAGAATCGATCCGATCGGTCAACACGTCGAGCAGGCCGTCGGCATCGGTGGCGACAATCGGCTTCCCCATCGCCAGTGCTTCGAAGAGCGTCAGCGGCGTGCCCTCCCACAACGACGGGAACACGACGAGATCCAGCGCCGACAACGCGGCCGCAACGTCGCGGGTAAACCCGGTGAAGACGAGGCGATCGCCCAGGCCCAATGCGCGGGCCTGCGCCTCGAGCTCGGGCTGCAGCTCACCCTCGCCGACGATGAAGAAGCGGACGGATGGATGTGTTTCAAGAACCTTCGGCGCGGCGGCGACCAGGTAGGTGTTCCCTTTCGCCGGCATCAGCCTCGTGATGGTGCCGATGCTGATCGTCCCGGGCTCGATGCCGAAGGCGGCGCGCGCCGCCGCAATCTCGGCGGCGCTGCGCGGACGCGCGAATTCATCGAGCGGCGCGCCAAGGTAGACGACCTTGGTGCGCTCGGCCGGCATCAGCCGCGCGCGAATGGTGAACTCGGCGGTTGATTCCGAGACGGCAATCGCCAGATCCGTATGCGGCGCCAGAACGCGGTCTGCGACTTTTTGAAACCACGGCGTGTCGCCGTGATTGGCGTGCTCGTGCAGAATCGATGGAATGCCCATCTTCCACGCGCACAGCCGCCCGAACGTCGTAGCGCCGTAGCCGTGCATGTGCAGCACGTCGGCGTTCTTGGCCTGCAGCACCTTGAGCAGCGCCGCGTAGGTGCCGGGGTCGAACTTGTGGCGCGCCAGATAGGTGACGTCGATGCCGAACTCTTCGAGCGTGTCGGCGGAGAGGTCCTTCTGGCGCAGGCTGATCAGCGACACGTTGAAGCGGTGCTTGTCGAAACGCGGGATCATCCACGCGAACAGGCGCTTGACGCCGTGCATGCGCGACCCCTCCCACCCGAGGTGGTCGCAGATGTGGACGACGTTGAGAGGCCGCGTCACCCCTCGACCTTGCTCGGGGTGACCCTGAGGCTCTCGAAGGGTCACAGCAACCCCTCGCTGCGGTACCAATCAGCGGTGCGTCGAATGCCTTCTTCGAGATCGACTTTCGATACGAAGCCCAGCTCGGTGCGCGCGCGCGTGGTGTCGAAGGCGCGGCTCTTGGTGTAGAAATCCACGCGGCGGCGATAAAGCGGCGGTTCGATGCGCAACGGCACGCACACCATTTCGCAAAGCAGTCCCGCCTTCGACACCTCGCGCGCCCGTACCGAGCTGGGCTTTGCGCCGAAAGTCGATCTGGAAGAAGGCATCAAACGCGCTGCCGACTGGTATCGTGCCGAGGGCTTGTTATGACCGAAGCCCGCAGCCCCCGAAGCCCGCAGTCCGAAGCCCGAAGACTGAATGTCGTTCACATTTGCGACCACCTGGGC
>JANOZI010000218.1:0-1575 GCA_031429375.1 Acidobacteriota bacterium
CGCAGCCCCATCACGCTGAAGTACGATCCGCCGACCACGCCGGCTTTGACGACGCGCGGTTCGCCGAGGCCGACCAGCGTGAATTCGATCGTGGAGAAATCGCCGAACGCCGAGATCGTCGTGACGCGCGATCGCAGGTCGCGGATCTCCGGCACCGAGAAGTTGGCGTTCGCGCTGTTGCGGCCCTGTGCAGTCTGGCGGATGTAAATCAGGTGCTCCTCGTCGTCGTTGACGAGCGGACGCAACAGCACGCCGCGCACCACGCTGAAGATGGCGGCGTTGGCGCCGATGCCGAGCGCGAGCGTCAGGATCACGGTGACGGCAAGCCCTTTGACCCGCGCGAGCGAGCGGAGGGCGTAACGAATGTCGGTCAGAATGCTCATGACTGCTGCAGCTCCACGACGAGATCTTCGAGCCGATCGTAACTGAGGCCGGCGCCGCGCTCCATGCCGGAGCCGACGACCATATCGCGGATGTCGCGCGATGGATAGAGGCAGGTTGCAGTCATCCGCGTCTGGCCGTTTTCTTCGGTGTACTCAGTGGTCACGACCGAGCCCGGCTCCGGGTACGGTGCCATCACCTCGGTGAACACCAGGCGGCCTGGCGGCGCGATTTCGAGGTACGTGCCGGAGAAGGCGACCTCACCTTTCGGATGGCGATTGACGAAGCGCCACGCCCCGCCCGGCCGAAGGTCGATCTCGCAGACGGGCACCGAGTAGCCCTCGCCCAGGTTGCCCCACCACCGCCGCACATGTTCGGGTGTGGTCATCGCGTCGAAGACCAGCTGCCGCGGCGCGTTGAACAGGCGCGTCAACCGGATCTCGCGATCCGACGGCGTGGTGACCTTGAAGGTGTCTTTATTCGCCGCGTGGCTTGCGATCATGTTTCCTCTCCTTGGCTTTCATTTCCTGCAGGTAGTCGTCGAGGCGGTTGAGGCTGTGCTCCCAGAATTGCCGGTAGTGCTCAGCCCAGTCCGCCACTTCCTTGAGCGGGCCGGCCTCGATCCGGCACGGCCGCCACTGCGCTTCGCGTCCTCTCGCAATCAGCCCGGCGCGCTCCAGCACCCGCAGGTGCTTCGAGACGGCGGGCAGGCTCATGTCGAACGGCTCGGCCAGCTCGGTGACCGAGCATTCACCCGACACCAGCCGCGAGAGAATCGCCCGTCGCGTCGGGTCGGCGAGGGCAGCAAAGGTTGAACTGAGCTGGTCGGTGGCCATGGTATTAAACCTACTAGTTAATTAACTGAATGGTTTAATACACTGACTTGCGTCCGCTTGTCAACCCGAGCCCGGCGCCCGGACTCTTCTCTTACTTACTTACACGTCGAACCTGGATCGTTTAGATCGACAAGCGAACCCTGCGGCCGCCATTTTTTTATCCCACAGGACGGCGCTACGCCGCTTCGCGCTGAATAATGATTAGAAGGGTGACGCGATCAAACTGCTGGCCGGGATCCTGCTGAGCGAGATGCCGGCAAGGATCACCTTCCCGTCAAGATGTGCAATCCCGTCAAGAAGTGCCTTTCCGACAAGGATCAGTCAGGCGCTCATGTCTTCGTCCTTCGTTTCTTTGCTG
>JANOZI010000219.1:0-13451 GCA_031429375.1 Acidobacteriota bacterium
CCACTCGCTGTCCTTCACGTCGGTCTTGCGGCCGGGCACGTGCTTGAGCGTGACCATGTTGATCAGCAGCAGGGTGCACCCCTCTTCGAGGATGTAATACACGGGCTTCCAATAGACGCCGGTACTCTCCAGCGCTACATGCGTGACCCCGTACGCCTGCAGCCAGTCGCGCAACGCCAGCAGATCCGCCGTCATCGTGCCAAACGTTTCGGTCACCATCAGCCGCGTGCCCGAGTTACCAGGCACCCGCACCGTGGCCACCACACTCGCCTGATGCACATCCAGGCCCGCTACGCGCGCATTCAAGAGTTCCATCACGTCTCCTTCACGCGGCTTGGAGGAGCGCAATCAGATCGAATCTGCTCGGCGTGCTCGCAGCAACAATACGGGGTGCCTCGGCTCCCGCGTCAAACTCTGTACGGACTTCCTGGTACCATTCACAGAACGACGTCACCAAACCGCGCCGCCAGCATAAACCCCTTTTCATGCCACGGGGTGTGCGCAGTTCATGCCAAACTCTGTGGCTAGAGTTCGTGTCTAATGAGCAACGCTGATCGTACGCCATTTCCCCTGTCGAAATCGCGCGACGGTGAGGACGCAGCGCGTCAAATGGCCGAGCACGATGGCGAGCCAGATGTCGCCGGGTTGCAGCGGCCGCATCGCTTGAATGATCGTGCACATGCCGATTGGCACCGCGACTTGTGAGGCCAGCGTGATGAACAGCGGGCTGCGCGTATCGCCGGTGCCCTGAAGTCCGCCGGTATAGGTGAGGGCGAGCGTAATGAAGAAGCCCGATACCGCGAGGTACTGGAGCAGTTGCTGGCCGATGGTGGCGACCGCGGCGTCGGTGGCGCCGAACGCGCCCAGCAGCGTTTGCGGGAACGCCACGAAGGCGAATCCCACACCGGCGGCCACGGCCAGCCCGATGCGGGAAGCGGCGTGCACACCCTGCATGGCGCGCTCGGGGTGGCCGGCCCCGAGGTTCTGGCCGGCGATGGTTGCCGCCGCCCCCATCAGGCCCACCGAGGTCCAGGTGATGAGCGAGAACAGTTCCGTATAACCGATGGTGAACGCGGCCTGGGCCGCGGCGCTCTGCGGCAGCGAGCCGATGTAGCGCAGCATCATCACGCCGGCGACGTTCATCGCGATGCCCTGCACGCCGGTCGGCAGGCCGAAGCGGAACAGCGAGCGGATGATCGTCCAGTCGGGACGCCAATCCGAATGGCGCGACAGCTTGATCACCAGCCGGCCCTTGAACAACTGGTACAACGCGTACGCACTGACGGCGCTCGATGCGATCACGGTGCCGAGCGCCGAGCCGGCGGTACCAAGAGCGGGAATCGGTCCCAGGCCGCGGATCAAGACGACGTTGAGAATCAAGTTCAACACCGTCATGGTGACGCCGAGCCGCAGCGGCGTGCGCGCGTCACCAGCGGCGCGCAACGCCGAGGTCAGCATGAAGAACAGCAGCATGCCGATGCTCATCGAGAAGTTGATGCGCAGGAACGGCAGCGCGAGCGCCCTGACCTCGCCCGACGCGTTCACCATATCGAGCAGGGTCGGCGCCAGGAAATAGCCGATCGGGCCCATCACGGCGTACATCGCGATCGCGGTGAGCAGCGCCTGCTGCACGGTCCGGTTGACCTTGTCGGGGTCGCCGGCGCCGACATAGCGGGCCACGAGCACCGCCTGCCCGGTAAAAAGCGACGCGATGAAGACGATGACGACCAGGAAGATCTGCCAGCTGACGCCGATGGCGGCATTGCCGGCGTAGCCGATCAAGTGGCCGACCAGGATGTGATCGATCACGCCTTGCAGCCCGGCGATCACGTTCTGCAGCATCGTCGGCCACGCCAGCTTCCAGACGGCAGGGCCGATGGGACCTTCGATGAGGGACCGGTCGAACGGGGAGGCTTTCTTTGGAAGGACCTCGGACAAACGAACTAAATTCTACTTCTAAACATCGAGCTCGACGGCGTCTTCGGCCCGGTCCATGATGAAGCGAAACCGCGCCGACGCGTCCTTTCCCATCAGCTCGTTGATCACACGATCCGTCACCAGCTGGTCGGCGATTTCGACTTTCAACAGGCGGCGGGTGCGGGGATTGAGCGTGGTCTCCCACAACACCTTCGGCATCATCTCACCCAGCCCCTTGAAGCGCGTGATCTCCGGATGGGCGCGGCCCGACTTCTGCCTGATGATTTGCTCCCGCTGCGCTTCGTCCAGGGCCCAGAACGTTTCCTTGCCGATGTCGATGCGGTAGAGCGGCGGCTGCGCGAGGTAGATGCGGCCGGCTGTCATCAGCTGCGGCAGGTGCCGGTAGATGAACGTCAGCAGCAGCGTGGCGATATGGTGACCGTCGGAATCGGCGTCGGCGAGGATGATCATCTTGCCGTAGCGCATGCGATTGAGGTCGAAGTTCTTCCCCACCCCGCAGCCGAGCGCCGTGACCAGGTCGGCCAGCTCCTTGTTCTCGAGGACCTTTGCCGTCGACACGCCTTCGGTGTTGAGCACCTTGCCGCGGAGCGGAAGAATCGCCTGGCGGGCGCGATCGCGGCCCTGCTTGGCGGAGCCGCCGGCTGAATCGCCTTCGACGACAAACAGCTCGCTGGTGATCGATCCGGGATTGGTGCAGTCGGCGAGCTTGCCGGGCAGGTTGACGCGCCCGGCCGTCGGCCCCTTGCGCACCACTTCCGCCGACGCGGCGCGGCTGGCCTCGCGGGCGCGGGCCGACAGGATGATGCGCGCGACGATCGCCTCGGCAATCGACTGGTTGTTGTTCAGCCAGTGTTCGAGGCCCGGCCGCACCAGGCCGTCAACCGCCGACATCACTTCGGGATTATTGAGTCGATCTTTCGTCTGGCCCTGGAACTGCGGCTCCTGGATGAACACCGACAGGACGCCGGTGAGGCCTTCGCGAATGTCTTCGGCGCTGAGCGTCACGCCCTTCGGCGACAGGTTGTGAGTCTCGATGTAATTGCGGACGGCCTTGCCGAGGCCGGCGCGAAACCCGTTCTCGTGCGTGCCGCCCGATCCGGTCGGAATGCCGTTGACGTAACTGCGCAGGCTCTCGTCGGTCGCTTCCGTCCACTGCAGCACCAGCTCGATCTTGATGCCGTTCTCTTTCTCCAGCGTGAAGGGCGACTCGTGCACCGCCTTGGCGCCTCGGTCGGCGACGATCTTCTTGAGGTAATCGACCAGCCCTTCCTCGTGCTGGAAGACGTCTTTCTGCCCGGTGGTTTCGTCGTCGAACGTCACCTTGACGCCGCGATGGAGGTAACTGGCGACCTCGAGGCGCTCGCGGATCAACTGCGGCTCGAACTCGACCTTCGGAAAGATCTGCGGGTCCGGCTTGAAGAACACCGTCGTGCCGCTGCCGCGGGCGGCGCCCACTTTCTTGAGGCTGCCCACCGGCTTGCCCTGCCGGAACGTCATCTCGTACTGATGACCATCGCGCCTGACCGTCGCCACCAGCTCGCGTGACAGCGCGTTGACCACGCTGGCGCCGACGCCGTGAAGGCCGCCGGCGGTCTTGTAGTTGCCGGACTCGAATTTGCCGCCGGCATGGAGCACCGTGAAGATCACCTCGAGCGCGCTCTTCTTCGTTTTTGCGTGGATGTCGATCGGAATGCCACGGCCATCGTCTTCGATAGTGATCGACGAGCCGTCCTTGTGCAGGGTGACGCGGATGTTCGAGGCGTGGCCGTTCATCGCCTCGTCGATGGCGTTGTCGAGCGTTTCCCAGACCAGGTGGTGCAGGCCGGAGCTGCCGACGCCGCCGATGTACATGCCGGGTCGCTTACGAACCGGCTCGAGTCCCTCGAGGACGGTTATGTCTTTGGCGGTGTAAGAAGCCACTCGGGTAGTCAGTATAACGCTCGGTGCGTACGGTGCGTACAGTTCCAAGGTGCGTACGGTGCGTACGGTTCCTAGAGTGCGTACAGTGCTCTACTGCCAGGAGTGCCGTAGCACAGTCGGCACTCGTGCACAGTACGCACCTTAGGAACTGTACGCACTGTACGCACGATACGCTCGGCTGGCTTAAGAAGCCGCGGGCGGTTTTCGTCTGCGCGGCGCGGCCTTCTTCTTCTGGCCACTGGGCGCGGCCTTTCGCGCGCGACTGGTGCGCTTGGGCTTGGCGGGTTCCGCGACACTGAGCTCTTCGGCCACCGCAACCGGATCGGCCACAGCGGGCGGCAGCGGCTCGACCAGGTCAGCGGGGTCAATCGCGTCGGCTGGTGGCTGCGGATTGTTCACGACAAGGCCCCAGCCGTGCGGCACCGACGCGCGCGAGGAGGTGGCGCCATTCGCAAACACGCGCAGCCCGCCCTGGCGATCGCGCTCGAGCCGCAGGATGCCGTCTTTCTGGCAGGCGCGCATCAAGTCGGCGATCGATCCATAGCGGCGCTCCTCGAAATCCGGTTGCGCGGTTTTGAGGAACTGCTTGAACTGGCGCGGATACATCGGCCAGCGCGGCGGCGTGGTGGCTTCGCCGAGCACGCGTCGGACCAGCGCGACGCCATCGCCAAGCGAAGCCGCGTCAGGCGAGTCGCGGCGGGGGGCGTCCTCGTCCGGCGGCTCATGGCCGTTGGGAACGGCCGCGTCGCCATTTTCGAACAACTCGCGTGCGGCCCTGCGGCCCGCTTCGCGGGCGCTCGAAACATCGTCAGCCGGGTCGCCACTTGCCCTGAGCGACGCATCCTCCGCGGGCGGAGCATGCGCAGTCGAAGGGTCGCTCAATTCCACCATCGTGCTGCGGCCCTGGTGCTTCAGGGCGACCAGGCCCTGCTGCGCGAGCTTGTCGGCAAAATCACGGAAGCTGCTGACGCCGTAATCGCGTTCGGAGAACGACGAGTCGAGCTGCAGCAGCGTGCTCTTGAGCAGTCCGAGCTGCGGCGAGACCTCGCGGTCGGCCAGTACTTTCAGCGCGCGCTTGACGAGCGGCACGGCCTGCTCGATCGGCTGCGTGCTGCTCGAGCGCGGCCGCTCGCCCCGCTCCTGCTTGGGGCTGGACCGGCGATCGCGTTCCGGCACGATGTTTTCGTAGGCGATGAACTCGGTGCAGTTCTTCTGCATCACCTGGCTGGTGAAGGCGCGCCCGCCGACGACGAACACCTTGCGGTCGTATTGCTTGAGTTTCTCGACCAGCGTGATGAAGTCGCTGTCGCCGCCGACGATCACGAAGGCGTTGATGTGGGAATGCGTGAACGCCATCTCGAGCGCGTCGAGCGCGAGATTGATGTCGGCGCCGTTCTTGTCGCCGCCAGGCGTCATGACGCGCTGCACCAGGCGCACCGCATGCTGCGCCATGGCGCGGCCGTGGTCGCCGGAGCGTTTCCAGTCGCCGTAGGCGACCTTGGTGATGACCTCGCCGCGTTCCTTGATGGCTTCGAGCACCGCGCCGATATCGAAGGCGAGGCCGAGGGTGGTTTTTACGCCGATTTCGACATTGTCGAAGTCGATGAAAACGGCGATCTTGAGTTTCTGATCTGACATTGTGCTTTGTGGGCTGCTTTCTGTAGAGCTGGTCGCCGAGGCTTGGTCTGAGGGAATCGAGGCATGCCCGCCATGAACCTCGGAGAAGGCGGGTACGCGCGGTGTGTTGTCTCTGACAGTATACCTGCGGCACGGTGGTTGCAGCACTGATGATAGGAGAGCTTGTATGAAGACGATCTGCAGCGGAAACAGGACGATTCTGGCGTTGGCGGCGGCATTTGCCGTGTCAAATCTGCTCGCCACCTCAGCATTGGCCGGTCAAAAGCCTGAAGTCCAGCGGCTGTTTCAGTCGGGCGCCTACGACGAAGCCGTGGAGGCAGCGCAGAACGCCGACCCGGCATCGGTCTACGTGGCGGCCCAGGCGATGGTGAAAGCCGAACAATCAGACCGCGCCCGCGAGCAGTTCTCGCGCCTGCGTGAGAGCGACAACCCCGGGTGGCAGTTGATCGCTCAGTCCGGCGAAGCGCTCGTATCCGGCGACAGCGGCCGGGCGGTGGCGCTGGCGCGGCAGGCGGTTGACGCGGCCGGCGACAATCCGTTTGCGTCCTATCAACTCGGCCTCGCGGCGGTCAAAGCCAACGACTGGGGAACGGCGGTCTCGGCCCTCACGCGCGCGGCTGACCTCAAGCCCGACTTCGCCTACGCGCATTACTACGCCGCGCTGTCGTATCAGCGCGCGCGCCAGTTGCCGAAGGCGGCCGACCACTTCGACGCATTCCTGCGCCTCGCCCCCGACGCTCCGGAGCGGCAGGCAGTGCAGGCGATCATGAGGACGCTCAAATGAGTTCAGAGTGCAGAGTTGTGAGTTAAGAAGAGTGCAGAGTTGTGAGTTAAGAAGAGTGCAGAGTTGTGAGTTATGAAATAAGAGCGGCCGCGTTCTCGACTCTGCACTCTTAACTCTGCACTCTTAACTCTGCACTCTTAACTCTGCACTCTTAACTCTAGAAGATGTGGCCGAAGCCAAAGTGAACGCGCATGTTCTTAGTCGTTGACACCGGCGTCTTCGGAATGCCGAGGTCAACCCGGAACATCCCCACCGGCGTATCAAACCGTAAACCCACTCCGTAGCCAATCTTCAGCTCGCCAAACGAGAACGATTCACCCTTGCCGAAAATGTTGCCGGCATCGATGAAGCCGACGCCGTGCACCCACCGGTAGATCGGGAACCGCGTCTCATGGTTCAGGATCACCAGCGTCTCGCCGCCTTTCGGGATCCCGCCCACGGTGCGAGGGCCCAGGCTGTCTTCGCCGTAGCCGCGCACCGTCGTCGCGCCGCCGGCCCGGAAGGCATCGCTCGGGAGCAAGTCGTCTGGACCAAACACAAAACCGGTCTGCACCCGCGACGCGAGCACCAGCCTCGAGCCAACGGGAAAGAAGGTGTGTTGCTGAACGAGCAACTTGCGATTTCGGACATCGGAGCCCAGCCACAATCCCGAGTGGTCCCATGACGCCGAGGTGAACGTGCCCTTGTGCGCGCTCAGCGGATCGTCGCGGCGATCGAACAGCACCGCGCCGCTCAGCCGGGCGAGATTGACGACGAAGTCGAGCGGGAATGGATCGCCCGGCGACGGCTCCGGGTCGAACGTGCGGTTCCGCTCGAAGCGATAGCCATAGACGACCTGAATGCCGCCGACGCGCCAGCGCTGATCCGCGCTCACGCCCGAGCGGTTGGTGAGCGCCACGATGTCGAGGCCGGCCTCGTCACGGATGCGGGTGCGCGATGAAAACCCGTACAGCGTCGTGCGCGCGCGCCAGCCGAACAGCCGTGACGTCGCCAGGAATACGTTGCCGTCTTGCTGCTCGCGCTCGTATTGGCCGAACAGGCCCAGGGTCAGCGCCCGGCCAAGTAGATTGGGGTTCTTGACTTCCGCCACCAGGCCGAGATTGCGCGTGCTGGTGAACTCTTCGATGTCGGCTTGCCGCTCGCCTTCCAGCTGGGTGCCGTAGCGCAACGACCAGGCGGGATACTCGACCACGCTGACTTGCGCCTTGACGGGCTGCACGCCGTTGACGACTTCGCCCATCGCGACAGGCTGGATCTCGACCTGCCGGAATACGTTGGTGTCGTACAGCCGCTTGCGCGCTTGCGCCCACTCGTCGAGATTGGCCGGCTTGCCAACCTGGAATCGCAGCGCCTGCGTGATCACCTTGTTGCGGGTGATCTCGTTCCCGGTCGTCACCACTTCCTGCAGCACCTGTTGCGGCCCCTCGGTCACCTCGAACGACAACGTGACGGAGTCGTCGTCGGCGACCTTGGTCTGGATCTCGACCTCCGCGGTATTGAAGCCTTCAGTGCGGTAGTGCAGCTCGATGCGGCGGCGTGCCTCATTGACCTCGGAGTTGATGAACGGCGTGGGGGTTTCGACCGCCGCGGCCTTTTGCACCGCTTGCAACCGGGTAGCGGGAACGCCGCTCCAGCTCAAGTTCGCGATCTGGGCGCGGGGCCCCTCGACGATGGTCACCGGCAGCACCCCGGTGTCGCCGTCGATGTCGAGCGGCCCGGGGGTGATCTGCGCCTTGAGGTAGCCCTGCTCGTTGTACAAGGTGCGGAGCTCGCGTTCGAGCACGGTGCGGTCGAGCCACGCGTCGATTTCAATCCCGGACGCGGTCACCTCGGCCTGGAGCGTCCTGGCGTCGATGCCCTCGTTGCCGGTAAATCGAATTTCCCTTCGAGCGACCGCGGCACCGGGCGTGATGTCGATGCGAACACGCTTGCTGTCGGGCGTCGGGCTGTCAACGGTGCCGACGACGATGCTCGCGAGCTCGTTCTGGGTCACCAGGTAACGGCGCACGCGGCCGGTCAGGTCTTCGATCAGGAATTGATCGAATGCGTTTCGGTGCCACGCTGCTCGCAACGCTTCGACCTCGCCGGCGGGCAGGGTGGCGCCGGTAATCACCAGGCTGGTTCGCGGGCCGCGTCCGACGCGGTATTCAACGACAACCGTGTTGGTGTCTGCGTCTTCGATTCTCCTGGTTCGGACGCTCGCTTCGAGGAAGCCCTGGTCGCGAAAGGTTTTGCGCACGCGGTCGATGTCGCGCTGCAGGACGAGGAAGTCGAACATGTCGCCCGGGTCGAGCTTCAGCTGTGCGCGCACTTCCTGTTCGATGGCCGGTTCGACGCCCGCGAAACGGATCTCGCTGACGGTCGGCTGCACGCGGCGTTCGATCGGGCGCGTGGCTCTGCCAGGACCCAGCGTCACCTGGTGACGAACGCCCAGGCTGATGGTGGCGTTGTCGCGCGACAGCGCGCGCAGTTCGACGTTCCGCCCTGGCAGGTAGCTGATGATGAACGTGGTCTTGCCGCTCTCGCGCAGGTTCTGCGAAATCGTGATCTCGACCTGGTCGCTCAGGCGTTTGCCGATCGTCAAGCGGGTGGTGGGGTCGGTCCGGCTGTTGCCGCCGAGCAGCGACGGATCCTCCTGGTAGTCGCGGAAGTCGGGGTCGGTGTAATCGCCGCGCTCGACCCTGAAGGCGTCCAGGCCGATCGCGCGTCCGGTGACGCCGAGCAAGTCGGCCGACAGCAGGGTCAGCGCCGTCTCGGCGTTGGGGTCGCCGACGATCATCGAGGCGATCTCGCCGGGCGTCATCGACCCCGCCTGCGAGGTCAGGTCGAGTTGCGGCCGCTCCAACGAGCCCGTCAGCGTCATCGTCACATCGTTCCCGTTGATGCGCGCTTCGGCCGCGATGTTGAACTCGGGATGGATGTGGCGGAGATCGGTGAACGAAATGTCGCCGCGCGTGATCCGGAAGGTGCGCCCCGCCAGGAAAATCTCGCCGCCTTCTCTCAGGGTGATGCGGCCATCCACGCCGGGCTCGGCCACCGTGCCGACGACGCGCAGGTCGGCGCCGGCTTCGAGGCGGCCGTAGTTGTTGTCGATCAACATGTCCTCGGTCGTCGTGACGGCGAGGTTGAGGCGAATGCGATCCAGGTACGGGCGCTCTGCCGTGGCCGTGATCGGCAGGGTGGCGCGGCGCGCCAGCGACGCGATCGTGATGGTCTCGGCGTAGGCGCTCTGCGCGATGCGGATGTCGCCGGTCAGCGACGGGGCCTTGGGATCGGGACGGTAGATGACGAGGGCATCGACTTCGCTGCGCAGCCCCTTGAGAATCTCGAGGGCAACCGCCTGGGCCTGGATGTTGAGCGCGCCGCCGGTGATCGCGAGGCCCTCGACCTGCAAGGCACCGTCAAGCGCGATGCTGCCGCCATTGGCGGAGCCGCGAACGTTCTCGATCAGCAGCGTTTGACCCGACATCGTGATGGGGCCCGTCAACTCCGACAGCACGAGGCGCGGTTCCGCGATGGCGATCTCGGCATCGTCGAGAACAATCTGCCCGCCGAACTCGGGTTTCGAGACGACGCCGCCAACGCGCGCGTCAACGTTGGCGTTGCCGTCGAAGCCGAGGCTGCCGACAAACGCCGACAGCACGCGGAGGTCGACGAGGCCCTTGACCGACAGATCCAGCGGCGGATCGGCGGCGGCAAAGCCCACCGATCCCGACAGCGTCAACGGGTTGCTCGCCACCGTCCACACCACGTCGGCCGCCGTGACGGTACCCTTCGCGAACTGGAAGCGCGACGGCCGTTGTTGGGCGACCGGGATTCCCGAAAAGGTGAACTTCGCTTCGTCCACGATCAGCTCGCCGTCGATCGCCGCCAACTCCAGGGTGGGAACCTTCGCGCTGCCGCTCGCCGAGAAATCGCCGACCACTCCGCCGGTGGCGACGTTGCCGGTGATCCGGGTCACGGTGAGCGATTCGCCGATGAGGGCGGCATCGACGCTCAGGTTGCGGACTGCCGCCGGCCCGGCGCCCCAGTTGAACGTGCCGTTCTTGAGCGCGAGCGTCGCGATGGTGCCGGCGCGGTTGCCGGTCGACTCGAGCCGCACCGAGAGCGGACCGGTGCCGTCGAACGTGGTGGGCACGCCGAACGCCTTGCCGAGGCGGATGGCGTCCTGGAACTCTCCGTCGAACGTGCCGCGAAACTTGCCGTCGAGCCGCGTCGTCATCTCGCCCGACGCCGACAGGCGCCCGGTGCCGACGCGCATGTTGAAGTCCTGCAGCGTGACGTCGCTGCCGCGGAGGGTCACGCGCGCCGGCGTCATCAGGCTGACGGGGATGCCGCCGATGCCCGCATCAAGAGCTTGCAGATCGAACACCGCGACGCGATCGCGATCGTCGGCGAGCCGGCCGGATGCCGTCACGTTGCCCGAGACGAACCCGAGGATCTCGCCGGGGATCGCGTTGGTCAATGTCGCCAGCCGCGCGATCTCGAAACGATCGAGCACGGCGCTGGCGCGATAGTCGTAAGGGGATGCCGTGGCGATCTGCGCATCCACAGTCGCGCCGAGCTCAGGCAAGCGCCCGGCGATGCGCGCGTGATCACCGAGTAGGTCGACCGTGACGTCGCCGTTGCCGATGAAGGCGCCGGCGGTGCCGCCGGTGAGCACGAAATCGATCTTCGCCTGGCCGCCGGGCTTTGCCGCGGTGCCGGCGCCGTCGAACTGCAGCGAGAACATCGCCTGTGTGTCGTTGGGTGCCAGTACGGTGCCCCGCCATGACAAGCGATCGCCCTTGAGGTGCGCGTCGTACGCGCCGCTCTCCCACGCGTAGCGGACGCGGCCATCCAGAAAGCCGGCGCCTTGGGTCAGCGACAGCGACGTGACGTCGATCGCCTCTCCCGTCACCATCGCCTTAGCGGTGACCTTATCAATCGACTGACCGGCCCAGGTCAGCGACGATCCAGTGATGGTGGTGTCGAGCGTGTAGACATCGAACGTGCCGCCCAGCGTGGCCGTGGCGTGCATCGGCCCGGTCACACGCCAGGCTTCAGGCACGTCGGCTTGCAACTCTTCGGCGTGCGGAGCGTCCACCTCGAAAGCTCCCGTCCAGGTCCGGTGTGTGACGTCGGCCACCGCGTTGCCGGTGATCGAGGACGTGCCCCGCTTGATGTCGATCGCCGTGATGTCGGCCCGGCGCATGTCGGCCATCACGTGCGCTGCCGCCTGCACGCGGCCGATCAGCGGCAAGTCCACCGCGTCGCCGGTGAGCTGCGTTTCGATCTCAGGCAGCTTGTACGAACCCGCGAGTGTCATCGGCAGATCGATCGCGCCATGCACCTCCGCGGCAATCTCCGGCACCGGAAAGCCCAGCGTCGCCAGGCTGCGCGACGCTTCCGCCACATCACTGACGCGCGCATGCGCGGGCCCCAGCATGGTCGACAGCAGCGCCGTCTTGCGATTGATGCGTCCCGACATGCGGCCTTCGAAAGCAAAGCCGGGCAGTCGATGGTTGTGATCGAATCGATAGTCGTCACCAACGATCAAGGCGTGCACGGTGCCGGTCATCGGCACCCGGTTTCGTGCGCTGCGGCCGGTCGAGCGATTGGTGATCTCGAAGCGGCGTGGCTCGCCGAACTCGAACGTCCCCGAGCCATCGAATGCCGCGCCGATGGCCTGCGGCTCGACATCGGCCATGCGTAACGCCGCTTGCGAGTCGACGCCCTTCCACTCGGCGCGCGCGGTGCTCGGTGGCGTCTTGCCCCACGGCACCGTGAACGCTACGCGAATTTCGCCGCCGCTTTGCGGCACCAGCGTCATCTCATCGCCGGTCGTGGCGTCCAGCGTGACCTTCACCGGTCCGACCATGCCGACGTTGCGCTCCTCGCCGATCGACAGATCGTGGCTCGACGTGGCGAGGGTCAGCGTGTAGGCGCGGAGCGGTCCGGCCAGCTTGCCGTCGATCGCCACGGTGCCGCCGACCGGCACCGGCGGCGGCGGAATCCATTTCATGGCGTGCTCGAGATTCACCACGCCCTTGATGCCCAGGTCGAAGTACGGCGAATCGAGCACGCGGTTGATCGGCCCGCTGATGAACGCGTTGATCTCGCTCGACACCAGGCGCGCGTCCTGCAACGACACATTGGAGCCGTCGAAGGTCATCACGGTGTCGATCGGCGCCAGCGTCATGGTGCGTTGCTTGATGCGGACCGCGGTCTCACCGCGAATCGCAAAGGACCCTTCCGAGCCGAGCGCCGTCTTCAACAGCTCGGATTCGATGCGCGGCAGCTGGATGCCCCAGTCGCGCATCTGGTCGTGGTATTGGACGTCGAGCCCGCGCAGCGTCAGGCCGTGCACGGTCAGCCGCCGCGGCGTCTCCGGCGTCGGCGCGTTGGACGAGGGCGGGAGGTTGGTGACGTCGTGGGCGTCGCGATAGATGTCGACGAGCCCGCCTTCGATCTCGAGGTGATCGATCTCGAAGCGCCGGCGGTAAATCACCCACGGCAGCTTCACCTCGATGCGTTGCGCGATCAGGAAGGGGCGGTCCTCGTGGCCCTTCGCCGCGAGGCGCACGCCGCGCAGCGTAATTCTCCGGGTGATCGCGTTGTAGCTAAGGTTCTCCGCGTTGAGCGCGAGGTTGTAGCGGGTGACGAAGTCGGATGCCCAGGTCAGGGCGCGGCCGCGGGCCCAGGGGGTGTGAACGGCCAGAAGGACGGCCAAGGTGAGCCCGACAGCCACTGCCGCCAGAATGATCACCCCCCGCCGCACCCACACCCTCACTCCTCGATCTTAGTGGAGACGCGTGTTTACAGCCCATCGGCCCGCTGCGTTGTCGCGGCCGCCCGATATCCGGATTTCCTGAGGTTTGCAACTGAGGTACCATTCGGCAGTGGAGGATCAGCTCATGCGTATGAAGTCATGGCTCAAAGTCGGCCTCGGCGCCGCTCTGAGTCTGGTGGCGAGTACGACCGGTATGGCACAAGCACCCGCGGTGGAATTGAAGGTTGGTGATGTGGCCCCGGCGTTCTCGGCGCCCGGATCGGACGGCAAGACGCACACCCTTGCGGAGTCGAAGGGCAAGCAGGCGGTGGTGCTCGCGTGGTTCCCGAAAGCCTTTACCGGTGGTTGAACGGCCGAATGCAAGTCGCTCCGTGAGAGCGGCGATCTCATCCGGCAATA
>JANOZI010000220.1:0-3061 GCA_031429375.1 Acidobacteriota bacterium
GCTGTCGGCGCGCATCAAGCAGTTCAACAGCCTGCCGAGCGTCCAGCACCTCGACGTGGCCTTCCTGGCGCCCCGCATTGCCGCGGCGTTTGCCGACAACCCCAACGGCATCGTGCGCTACATCGTGCGCGTCGATCGCACCGGGAAGCTGTACTACTGGACACCCGAGGGCGAATTGGGCGAGAGCAGCGTCTCGGGCATCCGCGATGCGGAGCGCTGGAACTGGGCACAGGATGCCGCCAATCGCGGGCGCGTGACTTTCACGGTGCCGTGGTGGTTGCGCGACCCGCCCGAACGCCTGCGCGCGCTGGTCACGCCGGTGTGGCGCACGGCGCCGAGCGACGTGTATCCCGTGCCGCCCAACGACTTCAACGGCGTGCTGGCCCTCGTGATCGACGTCAATCGGCTGGCGGAGGTCTACCTGGGGCCGGCTCTCGCCGATCTCGCCGGCACTGATCTGGTCGGTGGCCTGGCGTTCGGCCACAGCGGACTCTTGATGGGGCCGGGCTCGGCGGGAATCCGGACGTCGTCCGCCGATGTCCACAATCATCAGGAACGGCAGGGCACCTCGATCCTGGAAGATTCAGGAAGCCGTCGTCTTCATGCGTGGTCCCGCTTCGAAGCGGGCGGTGAACACTGGCTGGTGGCGTCGTCTGCGCCGTACGCACGCGTCGCCGCCGGCATTCAGCGCTCGGCGATGGGGCAGCTGGCGCTCACGGCCACGCTGCTGGTGGCCGTGCCGCTTGCGGGCTGGCTGCTGGTGCGCCACGAACAACGCGGGCGCGAGGAGCAGCGGCGGCTCGAGCGGCAGCTGGCGGAGTCGCAGAAGATGGAGGCGATCGGCAAGCTGGCCGGCGGCGTGGCCCATGACTTCAACAACATGCTCACCGCCATCCTGGGTTATGCCAGCCTGATCCACGAGGATGCGCCCGCGAGCTCGCCGATTCGCGAACATTCCGGGCAGATCCGGCGCGCCGCGGAAAGCGCCGCAGCCCTCACGCAGAAGCTGCTCGCGTTCAGCCGGCGCCAGGTGCTGCAGGCCAATCAATTCGACTTCGCGCCGATGGTCGACAATCTGCTGCTGCTCATCCGGCGCGTGATCGGCGAGAACATCGCCGTCACGTTCGACGCCGAGAAGGGCCTCTGGCCGATCCTGGCCGACCCGGTACAGGTCGAACAATCGATCGTCAACCTCGCGATCAACGCGCGCGACGCGATGCCGGATGGCGGCACGCTGAGCATCCTGGCGACGAACCTGTCGAGGCCGCGAGGCGAGCGGCGCGGCGATGTTGAGGTGCGGCCGGGCGAGTACGTCCAGATCACCGTCGCCGATACCGGCTCCGGCATGGATGAAGCGACCAAGGCGCGCATGTTCGAGCCGTTCTTTACCACCAAGCCGACCGGCCGAGGCACAGGGCTCGGCCTCTCGAGCGTTTATGGGTTCGTCAAGCAGTGCGGCGGCTACGTGACCGTGCGGTCGGCGCGGGGCGCGGGCACCGCGGTCGAGCTGCTGTTGCCGCGCGCACCGGCGGCCGAGTCGTCTGCTGCGCCGATCACGCCGCCGGCGCTATTGCCCGAGCAGGCGCGGCCGGGGCGCGAAACGGTGCTGATCGCCGAAGACGAAGATGGCGTCCGCGCGCTGGCGATCGCGTCGCTCCAACGGCACGGCTACCGGGTGCTGGCCGCGGCCAGCGGCGAAGAGGCGCTGAAGGTGGCGCAGGACTTCAGGGAGCCCATCGATCTCCTGCTGACCGACGTCGTCATGCCGGGCATGAAGGGCCCGGACCTGGCCAGGCGGTTCAAGCTGCTGAGGCCGACCATGCGGGTACTGTTGATGTCGGGCTATGCCGCCGACGTGGTGACCAGTGCCGATTTGAAGGATTCGCCGCTGCTGGCGAAGCCGTTCTCGCCCGCGGCGCTCACCCTCGCGGTGCGTGCGGCGCTCGATCGGCCCCCTCTTCCATCGCCCACCGTCCCGACCCCATAATCAACGGCGCAGGCCCGCCTCCGCTCGCCCTCATTCAAGCGAGCTACGGCGCGGCGGAGCTCGGGCTTGTGCTCTTGTTGGTGTAGCGCGGAGCGTTCCGCGGTTGTGAGGACCTTATGAATCGAGTTCTAGCTGCCATCGCGTTCGGCTTGGCCCTATCGGTCGTGAATGTTGCGGCGCAGAAGATTTCGTTGCTGAACCCCGCGGCGTTCAAGGACGAAGCGCCAGCGACCTACAACGTGAAGTTCGACACGAGCGCCGGTGTCTTCGTGGTGAAGGTGACGCGCGACTGGGCGCCCAAAGCCGCGGATCGCTTCTACAACCTCGTGAAGAACGGCTTCTACGACGGCATCCGCTTTCACCGCGCCGTGCCGAATTTCATGACGCAGTTCGGCGTCCATGGCAACCCCACCGTCGCCAGTGTCTGGAGCCGCGCCTCGTTCAGCCCCGATAAGGTCAAGCACGGCAACAAGCGCATGACGCTGACCTTTGCGATGGGCGGCAGTCCCTCGGCGGCGACGACGCAGGTATTCATCAACGCGCGCGACAATTCGAGTCTCGACGGCCAGGGGTTTGCCGCATTCGGCGAGATCGTCGAGGGCCAGGATGTCGCGGCGAAGATCTTCACCGGCTACGGCGACGCGCCGTCGCGCGGCGGCAAGGGACCCGACAACGCGCGGCTGATGAAGGAAGGCAACGCGTACCTGGAGAAAGAGTTCCCCAAGCTCGATTTCATCAAGCAAGCGACGATCGAACCGTAGGAGTTGACCATGCCCAAACTGCTCCTGACGCTCGTCGCGCTCGTCTTCGTGTTCGAAATCGGCGGCGCCGGCCAGGTGCCGGTGCAGGATCGCCAGCCGGCCGGCTCGGCGTTGCGTCCCGCGGTGATGGGGCCGACCGGCGGCGTCTCGACGGGGCACCCGCTGACGACGGCGGCGGCGTTCGGCATCCTGCTGAAGGGCGGCAACGCTTTCGATGCCGGGGTCGCGTCGTTGATCGCCGGCGGCGTGCTCGAGCAGGATCTCTACAGCCTGGGCGGCGAGGCGCTCGTGCTCGTCTATCCGAAGAAAGACG
>JANOZI010000221.1:0-2696 GCA_031429375.1 Acidobacteriota bacterium
CGCGTCTGGCGGGTCAAGTGGGGCTCCGAGGTCAACACCGAAGCGTTCTGCACGCGCCTGGCCTGGGCCGCGGGCTACTTTGTCGAGACCACCTACTTCCTCGCGGCGGGCCGCATCGAAGGCACCGGGGAGCTGCAGCGCGCCAAGAGCTGCATCGACGAGCACTGCCGCTTCGAGAACGCGCGCTTCGAGCTCGACGAGCAGGACATGGTGAAGCACTTCGACGCGCACAGCTGGGCGTGGCACGACAACCCGTTCGTCGGCTCGCGCGAGCTGAACGGCCTGAAGATCCTGATGATGCTGCTGTCGAACTGGGACAACAAGGACGTGCGCGATGTCGCGCGCGGCTCGAACACGGCGATCTTCGAATACCGCACCGCGAAGGGTGGGCTGGAGGCACGCTACCTGATCATCGACTGGGGGGCGGCGCTTGGCACCTGGGGCAGCAACGTGATCCAGCGCGGCCGATGGGACGCCGCGGCGTTTGCCGCGCAGAACGAGCAACTGATCACCGGCGTGAAAGAGGGCGTGGTGCAGTGGGGCTACGCGGGCCAGCGCACCGCGGACGCGGTGGAACACATCACCACCGCGGACGTCCGATGGCTCCACCAGTACCTTGGGGCGATTAGCAACGAGCAGATCGCCGCCGCGCTCAGGGCCAGCGGCGGCACCGACCAGGAAGTGGCTGACTTCACGAAATCGATTCGCGCGCGGATTGATCTGCTGGGACGAACAGCGGCTAGCGCGGAACTGTAGCGGACATCGCGGAGCTGAAGCTCCGCGCTACGCATCGCCGATCAGTCGGTGTAGCGCGGAACTTTAGTTCCGCGCCGGGAGGTTGAAGCGGACCGTCGTGCCGCGCCCTAACTCGCTCTCGGCGTGCACCGTGCCGCCGTGCGCTTCGAGGAAGGTCTTGACGATCGCCAGGCCGAGCCCGGTGCTGCCCTCCTTTTCCGGATCGCCCGCGCCCTTCTCGAACACCTTGTCGAGCAACTCCGGCGCGATGCCGGCGCCATTGTCGCTGACCCAGCAGTCGACCGCGCCTTCAGCCGCGCCCGGCTGCGCGCCAATCCGCACCTCGCCACGCGGCGTATACGCAATCGCGTTGGCGATGAGGTTCTGGAAGATCCGCCGCAGTAAGCTGGCATCGGCGAACACGACGAGGTCCTCCGGCACCATGTTGATCAGCTGCGTGCTGCCGGTGCCCGCCACGGGATGGATGTCGTGGACCAACGCTTCCACGAGCGGCCACAGATCGAACGAGCGCCGTTCCAGCTTGATGCCGGTCTCGGTTTCCAGGTTGGTGTTCTCTTCCAACACCTTGGCGACCAGTGTTTCGAGGTGCCGCACGTTGCGGTGCAGCGACTTGACCATGCGCATGCTTTCGGCGCTTCCGCCGGCGGCCTGAATCGTCTGATCCAGCACCCGCGCGGCCAGCGACATCGCGTTGAGCGGCGTGCGAAGATCGTGGGCCACGAATGCCAGGTACTCTTCCCGGCGGCGCCGCACCTCCAGGGCGCGCTCGGTGGCGAAACTCTCGACGGCGTAGCCGATCGCACCGTCGAGCACCTTGTTGAGGATGTGAAACGCCCGCCCTTGCAGGCTGAAACCGTTGGCCTCGGCGAGGTCGTGCACGCAGCCACGCAGGATGTTGTATTCAGCCACGACTTCGACAATGTCGAATCCGTCCTGCACGCGCTGGAAGCCGTGGTCGTCCGGACTGCCGTCACGAAGCGCTTCGGCGATCGTTTCGTCCGACCTCGATTCGAGGGCTTCGGCCAGCTCTTCGAGCAGCGTCGGCAGGTGATCGTTGAGGGTCGGGACGTCGAGGTGCTTTGCCGACGGGAGCTCCCTGACGAGCTTCCGCCATTGCGCCAACAACTGATCGCGGTCACGACGGATGAGCTTGGCGAGAGTCTTGAGTTCGTGCCCGGGAACGTGCCCGGATGTCGTGTCGCGAGAGACCATCCCACCAGCGTAGCGCGTTCTGCCCGCCGCGTGCGGCCTGATCGCGGCAGGTCGCGCGGAACTTTAGTTCCGCGATTTACGCCGGCGTCGATCGCTCTTTCAACTTCTTCACCGACAAGTCGATCAGCTTTTTCAGCGTCGGCAGGTGCAGGTCCGAGAGCCGCTTGATGTGGACGCACGACAGGCCGCCCGAATGCGGGCCCAGCCTCTTCATCAGTTCCTTCTGCTTTTCGAAGCCCGGCATGATGTAGAGCGTAATGTTCTTCTTGCGCGGCGCAAACGCGGTCAGCATCCAGTCGCCCTCGCGGCCGCTGGCATACTTGTAACGGTAGCTGCCGAAGCCGACCATGCTCGGGCCCCACATCTTCGGCTTCGCCTTGGTGGCTTTCGCCATCAGGGCGGCGATCGCCTTGCTGTCTTTGCGAATCTGATCGTCCTCGATCGCGTTGATGAAGCCGGCGACCGACGCCGCGGTCGGTTTGGTTTTCAGTTCCGCCATGGATCATCCCCCGGCACCCCTAAAGGGGTGCCCTACCTTCTATTCACCGGCACCCCTAAAAGGGGTGCCCTACCTTCCATTCACCGGCACCCCAAGGGTGCCCTACTTCTACGGAAGTTCGAACACGTAGAGCTGGAGGCCGCTGGCCGGCGGGTTGATCTCCGGCGTGATGGTACGCGGCACCACGCGCGGGCTGCCGCCGCCGGTGCCGGTCGTCACCGCCACGTAT
>JANOZI010000222.1:0-3100 GCA_031429375.1 Acidobacteriota bacterium
TTTGACTTATCAGCTAGGCAACCCTGAAGGGTTGCCTCCACAACAAGGCGATGGGTTGCCTCCACCGCTGTCAGTGCACGCGCGGCATTCGCTGGTGGAGATCTTCTCGGCGTTCGGTCGCATCACCCCAGGGCAGTTCTATCAGCACCGCGAGGGCACCTACCGCGATCAGGCGACGAACTCCGACCTCTTCTTCGTGACGCTCGAGAAATCCGAGCGCGACTACTCGCCGTCAACGCTCTACAAGGACTACGCCATCTCTCCCACGCTGTTTCATTGGGAGTCGCAGTCAACCACGAGCCAGCAGTCGCCCACCGGCCAGCGATACATTCGGCATCGTGAGCTTGGCGGGAACATCCTGTTGTTCGTCCGCGCACGGAAGAAGCAAGACGGCCTGACAGTGCCCTACACATTTCTGGGCGCGGCCGATCACGAGTCCCATAAGGGCGACCGGCCCATCGCCTTCGTGTGGAAGTTGCGACGGCCGATGCCGGCGGATTTCTTCCGAGGCGCGAAGGTCGCGACGGCTTAGAGTTGTCGCAGAAACTGCCACATCGAAGCGCCGACCGTGTCGAAACAATTGCGACCAGTCGGATGACCTAATCGACAGAACACGCGGGAAATCGCTCAAGGTTCGGCGGCACGCGGTTCGCTACGGACTGATGCATGCCGTTCCAGTTCGAGTGGGATCCCGCAAAGGCGATCGCCAACTTCGCGAAGCATGGCGTCAGCTTCGAGGAGGCTCGCGACGTCTTTGATGACCCGCTCTCGCAAACCGTGGATGACGTGGCTCATACTCTCGAAGAGCCTCGGTTCTGGACCATCGGGATGTCCTTGTCAGGGCAGCTCCTGGTTGCGATCCACACCGACCGGGGTGATACCATTCGGATCATCGGTGCACGACGCGCGATCGGACGCGAGCAACATGACTATGAAGAAAACCCGAACTAGGGCGAAGAGCAAGGTGCAGGCGGAACTGATGCCGGAGGTGAACTTCAAGGGCGCGGTCCGGGGCAAATACTTCGAACGCTACCGCGCGGCGCGGGTGACCGTGCAACTCGACCCGGATGTCGCACAAGAATTTCCGGATTCCGCGTCCGCAAACGAAGGCCTGCGTGCGCTCCTGCGGCTTAGACGTGGGGAATCGACAATCTAACTGCCTGACTGCCTGACTGCGCCCGCGGCTGGACTTAACGCAGCCCGCCTGTCGCCGTCGACAGTAGGGGCGACAGACCACCATTCCGCAGGTGGTCTGTCCCAGTCATTCTGCTATTGCCTCTCGTACACGAAGACGCTTTTCACGGTGCGACCCTGAGCATCCGTACCGGTCTGTGTGACGGTGCGGGTCTTGCCGTCCTTCGACACCACCACCTTCGCGGTGATCGTGGCCTTGCCCTTCAGCTTCGTCGTGGCCTGGAGCGTGTTCGCATCAATCCGCTTGTAGGCCAACGTGTCGGAATCGGGGTTGCCTTTGAAGGGAACGTCCTTGCCATCGAACTTGGCCTGGAATTCCGCATGGGTCGGCTTGCCGTCAGGGCCCACGCCGTCCGCGCTGTACTTGAGGCCATCGTCGCCCCACGCTTCAATCTTCAGCGTCTGGCTCTTCGGCGCCGGTCCCGGACTGAAGCTGGACTTGGCCACGTTGAGTTTCCACGTGCCCACATTGTTGTCCGCCGCAAACGCCACGGCACCGAACGCCAGCACCGACGTCAGCGCAATCACGAGAGAAAAAAATCTGGTCTGCATCGTTGTCTCTCCCTTATCTACTTATCTACCGCTCGTCGCCGCCGCGGTCCGGCTCAGGTCCGCGCGGCGCGGTCGGAGCATACGCCAATTGGCCTGCGAGCGTCAGACAATCTCGGATGGAGGGTCGCAGCGCGGCTATCGGTGTTCGAGGAACGCCTTCACCTGATCGTTGATAAAGCTGTTGTCGGCGGCATTCCCGCCGCTGCCTGCCGAATGGCCCCATAACGATGGAATGGGCGTGAACGAGACGCCCTTGATGAACTGGCTCTCGTACTTCCCGTCACCAACCGGAAAATACAGATCGGTCTCGCCCGGCATGTAGAGCACACGCGCCTTGATCGACCCGAGCGCGCGCTCATGGTCGCCGCCAAATCCCGGCGTGTCACCCACGTTGTGGCGCTGCCACGTCCGCGCCTGTGAAATCAGGTTGTTGGCGTCGCGCCCTTCGTCTCGCGCCGTGCGGGACGTGAGGACCTCGTCTACGGTTGCCCACTGCGGCTTGAACAACTCACGCCGCCACCACTCTTGCGACCACACCCAACCGGCCCAGTGGCGCGACCACGCCGCCAGCCCTTTCTTCGGCGGCGACCCGTAGCGGCCGTCAGCAAACGCCGCGTCGGCCGTCAGCGCGCTGATGGCGCCTTCGAGCCGGACGATGCCGTGCGGGTAGGTCTTTGCCGTCCCGCAGTAGCCGACGATGGCGCTCGCAAAGTCCGGATGCGACACCGCCCACTGAAACGCCTGCTGGGCGCCCATCGAAAAGCCGATCACGGCGCCGAGATGCGTCACGCCCAGCTCGGAAGTCAGGAGCCGGCGCGCGGCTTCAACATTGTCGCGAATCGCGATCGCGGGAAAGGCAGGGCCATCAAACGGCGCCGGCGTGTTGCTCGGCGACGATGAGAAGCCGTTGGCGAACATTTCGGTGGCCACGATGAAATGCGCGGCTGGATCAAGGGCCCGGCCGGCGCCGATCAGGAAGTCGTAGCCGTGATGGTCCGAGCCGTACCAGGATGGAATCAGGATCGCGTTGTCACGAGCGGCGTTGAGCGTTCCCCATGTCGCATAGGCGACGCGGGCGTTCGGAAGAACGACGCCGCTCTCGAGACGAAAGTCGCCGAGCGAGAAAAAGCGCCGGTGCACATCCGGCTGGCTCGCCGGCACCTGCGCTCCAATGACCACGCCCACCATGGCCAGCGCGAAGCGGGCCGCGAACACGTAAGAGATCGTCATGGGGACCTCAGGCGAGGGCCATTATGCCTGCAGGTGGGTGCATTTGCTGAGGGAGGCCCATGGCTCCCATAGCAGCCGGCTCCGCTACGCGACGAGAGGTGTGATTTGAGCAAAAAGCCTCGCC
>JANOZI010000223.1:0-7070 GCA_031429375.1 Acidobacteriota bacterium
GGCCGACGACGCTGGCGCCGGCGGCGGCCCACAGGCCCGTCTGCATGGCGCGCTTGGCGAAGTCGCGGCGATTCACCGGGCTGCCAATCAATCCGCCGATCGCTTCGCTCTTGTCGTAACTCATCTGTCCTTCTCCCTGTCCGGTGCGCTGGGGAGCGCCGGACCTCGAGTTAGTGCCGTTTCCCATTCGGGGCATGCCGCTTCCCATCTCGGAATGCGAAGCACAGCGAGTGCAACGGCAAGACCACGCAGGGAATTCCCGTACTCGTGGCGGGCTTTCGCGGTGGTAATCAGGGAAACGAATTGACGGTCGAGCTGTGACGGTCTGACGCGGCGACGGTGGTGCGATGGATAGAGTGTCCGCAGCGTTACCCACGCTGGTCGATCATGATTGGTGAGACAATCATGGCGACTCATCTTCGACATGATGATTACAACCCGCCGCCTCCGCATCTTGTTGGCCGACGATCACGAAACAGTACGGCAGGGCTTGCGGGCGTTGTTCGAAGCGGTCCCGGAAGTCGAAGTCGTGCATGACGTGGCCGATGGCGACGCGGCGATCGAAGCGATTCGCACGATGGCACCGGATCTCGTCGTCATCGATCTCTCGATGGCGCCAACCGACGGCCTCGCGGTGATGCGCCGGATCAAGAGCGCCAGACGTCAAACCAAGCTGGTTGTCCTGACGCGCTATCGGGAGATGGCGTACGTCCGGGAGGCCCTGGCGGCCGGCGCGTCCGGTTACGTGCTCAAGCAGAGTCCGTTCGATGAGCTTCGCCGTGCGGTCGAGGCGGTCGCGCGCGGCGAGCAGCATCTCGACCCGGCACTCTGGCAGGCAGCGTCGCCCGAGCAGGGCCCGGCGCCGCCGGCGCGAACCGTCACGGAGCGTGAGCTCGATGTGCTGCGGCGGGCGGCACTGGGGGAGACCAACAAGGACGTCGGCCGGGCGCTCGACATTGCGGTCAAGACCGTCGAAATGCACAAGTCGAACGCGATGAAAAAGCTCGGACTCCGCAACCGGGCCCAGGTGGTTCGCTACGCGATGCTACGCGGCTGGCTGCGCGAACCGTAGCTTACGCGCCGGTGGGGGGCAGCGGCACCCGGACTTGCACGATCGTACCGCGCCCGGCCGCCGACTCGATCTGCAGCTCACCGCCCATGAGAGCGGCGCGCTCGCGCATGCTGACCAGGCCCAGCCCTCGGGCCGGCGCTTCACGCCGCACCTCGGCAGGATCGAAGCCGCGCCCGTCGTCTTCGATCAGCAGCCGCGCGTGACCATCACGCTGCTCGAGCACGACACTCACCCGGCTGGCGCCGGCATGTTTGTAAGCGTTGTGCAACGCTTCCTGGGCGAGGCGGTAGAGGTTGGTTTCAACATCAGATGAAAACCGGATACCGTCGAGGTCCGGCGGTTGATAGTGTGCGGCAATGCGAAACCGATGGGACCAGGTGCTGACCAGCTGGCCCAGGGCGTTCACCAACCCGAGATCGTCGAGGACCGTTGGCGTCAGCTCCCAGGTCAGGAAGTCAATACTCTGGTCCAGCTCCTGCGCCAGCTCTCGCGCCTTGCCCACGCGTCCGGCCAGGGCCGGCTGCGCTTCCGCAGTTCGCGACAGCAGGACTTCGAGCTGCAGGCGGAGCGCCGTCATCTGCTGGCCGAGTTGATCGTGGATGTCGCGCGCGATGCGCCGGCGCTCATCCTCCTGGATGCTGACCAGCTGCTTGAACAGCGCCTTGATTTGTTGCTCGGCGGCGCGGCGCTCCAGCAGCTCGGCTTGCAGGGCGGTGTTCGAGAGCGCCAATTCCGCCGTCCGTTCCCGCACGCGCGACTCGAGTTCATCATGCGCCTGGCGCAATTGTTCTTCGCGATCGCGCAGCGCCGCTTCGGCCCGTTTCCGGATCGTGACGTCCTGATACACCGCCGCCACGCGGCGGGTCTCGACCGCACCGACCTTGAACATGTAGATGTCGTACCACGCGTCCAGCGGCGAGGCGGTCAGCTCATGCCGTTCACTCACGCCGGTCCGGGCGACCCGGCCGAAGGTTTCAAACCAATGGGCCTCGAAGTCCGGCGACAACTCCCGGGTCCGCCGCCCGACAAGCTCCGTCCCGGTCATTCTGACGGCTGCAGAATTGGCTTCCACATACAGCAAGTCAACCGCGGAACCGCGTTCGTCGACGAGCACCTCCACCAGGATGTAGCCCTGGTCCATCGATTCTAAGAACGAGCGGAACTGCGCTTCCGATCCGCGAAGGGCATCGTCCGGGCGATCACCAGTGATTGCGGGCATCACACCTCAACTCTTTCCGGCACTCGATTTCAACACGTGATTGCTCGCCCGTCACGCACCAAATCACGCACGAGGTAACCGCGATGCGCTGAGCCTGACCCCTGATCCCGGACCCCTAATCCCCTGATCCCTGATCCCTATTTCCCGCCCGCCTTCGGCACCGCGTCGGGGTCCTTGACGGCGAAAGATTCCGGAACCGGCTTCCTGCCGCGGCGGTCGGCGTAGACGCGCGTGAACTCGGCGCCGAACAGCAGGATCTGGCACGAGTAGTACACCCACAGCAGCAGGATCATCATCGAGCCTGCCGCGCCGTAGCTCGACGCCGTGCTGCTCTGCCCCAAGTACAAGCCGATCACTTGTTGCCCGATCGTGAACAGCGCCGCGGTCACCAGCGCGCCGGTCGTGACGTCGCGCCAGTGAAGCTTCACGTCGGGCAGAAAGCGGAACAGCAGCGCGAACAATCCGGTCGTCACCACGAGCGAGACCAGCATGGAAACGCCGCTCCAGACGATCGGCATCCCCGGCGACAGCCGCGACAGCCACGCGTGAAGGGCGGCGAGCGCCGCCGTGACCGCGAGCGACACCATCAGCAGGAAACCAATCGCCACGACCAGGCCGAACGATCGCAGGCGATCGATCAGGAACGCTTTCCAGCTGGCGCCGGGGTTGACCTTCACCCGCCAAATCGTGTTCAGCGCCAACTGTAGTTCGAGGAACGCGCCGGTGGCAGCGGCCAGGAACGCCAGGCTGCCAACCAGGGTGGCGACGATCCCGGAGCGCCGCTGGCTGGCGCCCTCGAGCAGGCTCTGCACCGCGACCGCGCCCTCGCGCCCGAGCAGCTGATCGAGCTGGCCGACGATTTCGCCGCGCACCGCCTCGGCGCCGAACACCATGCCCGCGATGGCGGTCGCGACGAGCAGGATCGGCGCGATCGCAAACAACGTGTAATACGCCAGCGACGCGCCGAGCCGGAGGGCGTCGTCGTCCCACCAGGCCCGGGCCGCGGACCCGAAGAGTCGAAGAATCGCCGGCGCGCGCATGTCCTTCGACTATTCCGCCGGCCGCACGCGGCCGCTGTTCAATTGTGAACGCTCGCCCACTGGGCCGCGCACTACAGTGAATGCTGATGCGACCTCACGCCCTCGAGCCCGCAAGCCCTCAAGCCGGCTGTGAATTCCATGGATGACGCGTCGCGCGTTCTCAGACCGTGGCTGACATTTGCCGGTGGCGTGCTCATCGTCGTGGTCCTCTACTGGGCGCAGGCGGTGCTGGTGCCCATCGCGCTGGCCGCACTGCTGTCGTTCGTGCTGGCGCCTCCGGTGACATGGCTGGAACGCTGGCTGGGCCGCGTGCCGTCGGTGCTCGCCGCGGTCACGCTGGTATTCATCGTGCTTGGCGTGGCCGCCTGGGGACTGGCGCGGCAGATGAATCACCTGGCCGAGGACTTGCCAGGCTACCGCGTCAACATCCTCGCCAAGATCGCCGACGTTCGCGGTGCGGGCAAAGGCGGCACGGTCGAGAAGCTGCAGGAAACGATCGAGGACATCAAAACCGATCTTGGCAAGTCCGATCCAGCGAAGGGCCCGGCACCGCGGTCGGTCATTGTGGCCTCGCAACCGGTCGCGGGGTTCCCCGCCATCGGGTGGCTCGGACCGATCGTTGGACCGCTCGGCACGGCCGCGCTCGTGATCGCGCTCGTGATCTTCATGCTGCTCGAGCGCCGCGACCTGCGCAACCGGCTGATCGGGTTGGTCGGTCACGGCCGGCTGACCGTGACAACCAAGGCGTTCGATGAGGCCGGCACGCGCGTCAGCCGGCAGTTGCTCATGCAGTCGCTCGTCAACGGCGTCTACGGCATCGTCGCCGGATTCGGGTTGTACTTCCTGGGCGTGCCATATCCGCTGGTGTGGGGCGTGCTCGGCGCGGCGCTGCGGTTCATTCCTTACGTGGGGCCCGTGATTGGCGCAGGTGCGCCGATTGCCGTGAGCCTCGCGGCCCTGCCGGGCTGGATGGATCCGCTCTGGGTCGTGGTGATGTTCGTCGTGCTCGAACTGTTCACGAACCTGGTGCTCGAGACAGCGTTGTATGCCGGCGCGGCCGGCGTGTCGCAGGTGGCGCTGCTCATTTCCGTCGCCTTCTGGACCTGGCTGTGGGGACCGCTGGGCCTGCTGATGGCGACGCCCCTGACCGTGTGCCTCGTCGTCCTGGGGAAGCACGTGCCCGGTTTGGAATTTGTCGGCACGCTGATGGCCGACACCCATGCGCTCCCCCCCGAGTACGGCTATTACCAGCGGCTGCTGGCGCGCGACCCTGGCGAGGCGGCCGACCTCATCGAGAAGCACATCAAGACCGAGCCGTCGCGATCCGTGTACGACGCATTGCTGCTGCCGGCACTCAACTATGCCGAGCGCGATCGCCTGGAGGGCAGGTTGTCGGTGGAGGAAGAAGGCGCGGTGATCGAAGCGACGAAAGAGCTGCTCGCCGATGCCGCCGACTCGATCCGGCGCATGCCACCGCCGGCGCCGTCACCAGAGGCACCGGCGGCACCGGCGTTGTCGGGATCCCGCGAGCCGTTACGGGTGCTGGGCTACGCCGCCAACGGCATCGCCGACGAAGTCGCGCTGGCGATGCTCGCGCACCTGGTAGACGATCTGCCAATCGTCGTCGAGAGCGCGCCGACCCGCATGCTGGCCGCTGACTTGATTGCGCTGGTAAAAACGCAGGGCGTGTCGATCGTGTGTATCGCGGATCTGCCACCCAGCCCCTCGTCCAAGACACGCTATTTGATCAAGCGGCTTCATGATGCGGTGCCCGCGGTGCGAATCCTGGTTGGGCGGTGGGCCCCGGTTCTGCTCGCCGACGAAAGCACGCTGGCACTGCGGGACGCCGGCGCGACCCTGGTGTCGTCAACGCTGGCCGACACGCGGGTATATCTGGAAGGACAGGTCGAGACGTCGCTCCCGTTGCCGAAGGCAGGCTGATCCGGGACCGCTTCGCGATCGCGGAACTGAAGTTCCGCGCTACGGGACCAACCGCGTCGTTTCGTTGACACACCAGCTGGAGGCATCCTCGTCATATTCGAGAGTGACACGCCGTTAGTGGGCACTCCGCGAGAGCCCCCCAGCTCCATCTTCAGGATTTGCAGAATCCACCAACGCCAGCAATCCAGACAGCTCCAGGGCAAGGCGGACGGCAATTGAGGGGGCGCGAAGCGTCAAACGGCCGCCTCGCTGCGACTGCTCGCCGGCAAGGGCTGCGAAGACTTTCAGCGCTGCACTACTGAGATAGTCCACGCCGGACACATCGACGACCAGGTCCGGGGAGCCGGTCAAAAGCTGGCCGGCCACCTCCTCGAGCTCGGCTGCCCGGGCGTGATCAAGACGGCCTTCCAGGAAAAGGACAGGGGTTCCATGCTCGACAACGGTCTTCGTGGTCAGCCTCCACAGCCGCCTGCCCGACCCTGTTTTCGTCACGTTCGACCCCGAATACACGGAAACAGGCCCATATGCTAGAGTCCGATTCTCTCACCAACTATTTCAAGCCTGCCGTGTATTTCTCATCAGATAACGACGATCTCGAGCTGGTTCGCCAATCGCTGGCAGGCCAGACCGAGTCGTTCGGAGTCCTGGTAACCCGCTATCAGAAGGTGATGTACACCGTGGCGATCAGAATGCTCGGCAACTCAGAAGACGCGAGAGACGCCACGCAGGACGCCTTCGTCAAAGCCTATCAGCGGCTGAACACCTTCGACCCGGGCTACAAGTTTTTCAGTTGGATGTATCGCATTCTCGTCAACGAGTGCCTCAACGTCAGCCGGGGACGCCACTCTGAAGAGCCGCTCGACGCCGCGTTCGCCGGGGGCAGCAGCCCCTTCGAGGCCACGCTGGCCGCCGAGCGGCACACTCAAATAGAGGCCGCCCTGCAACGGCTGACGCCGGAGTACCGATCGGTGATCGTGCTCCGGCATTTCGCGGGCCAGTCTTACGGCGAAATCGCCGACGCGCTGGCCATCCCGGAAAAAACCGTGAAGTCGCGTTTGTATACGGCCCGGCAGCTCCTCGGTGAGCTGCTGCTGGGTTGGAAAGAACACGCGAACGAGGAAGACCGATGATCCGCCCCGAACTCGACGCGCTGTTGCAAGGCGCCCTCGACAACACCCTGACGCCGGACGATCGCGACCGCTTGGCCCGGCTGATGATCGAGAGCCCCGAGGCGAGGGCTCGCGCCGCCCAGCTCGGGCAGCTCACCAGCCTTCTCGATTCGCTCGGCCCGGCGGATGCACCGGTGGGTCTCGTGCACGATGTTCTTGCGCAGATTTCCAATCAGCCCCATTCCATTCATGTTTCGGCTCAGAGGAGAGGTACCCCAGTGAACAAGAAGATCCTAATCGGCCTGGCAGCAGCAGCGGCAGTTGTGCTCGCCGTGATCACTTACTCGACCAACCCGCCGGCCACTGAGGGCACGGAAGCGACGATCGGCGCGGCCCAGCGCGCTCAGGCGCCGCAGATCGCGGCGAAGGACGTTGCGCTCGGCGACACGAGCGCCCAGGACGTGCTGCAGACCGAGTTGTGGGATCAGCTGGCGAAGGACGAGGACCTGCGGAACCTGCTGACGGACGCGAGCTTCCGCGAGGAGCTGCAGAACATCGAATTTCGGAAAGCGGTCGGCGACCAAGCGATCTTGAAGGCGCTGACGGCTCCCAACGTCAAGAAGCTCCTGGAAGATCCCGCCGTCATCCGAAGTCTCGACAGTTTGGAAGCTACCAAGAAGTTTGGCGAC
>JANOZI010000224.1:0-9216 GCA_031429375.1 Acidobacteriota bacterium
GCCACGCCGCTGGCGCCGTTCGTGCCCGGTCGCGCGTTTGTCGGCAACATCGATGTCGGCGGGTTGAACCGCTTCGGCACGCAGAGCTCGGTCGACGTCCGATTCCTGCAGCAGGTGTTCAGCGCGCAGGGTGACCTGACGGCGACGCGGGGCCGCCACCTGTTTAAGACCGGCGGCCTTGCAGAACGCTACCTGCAGAACATGGTGAACCCCACCTTCAGTCTCGGCACGTATTCATTCGCCAATTTGCGGGCCTTTCTCGAGAACCGGGCGACCAGCTTCATCGGGCTGACGCCGCAAGGCCAGTTCGATCGCTATTGGCGGTTCTGGCTGCTTGGCGGCTACGCGCAGGACGAGATCTCGGTCACCGATCGGCTGACGCTCAACGCCGGCGTCCGCTACGAGTTGATGACGATGCCGCGCGACATCAACGGCCGCGATTCAGCGCTGGTGAACCTGTCTGATCGCACGGCGAGCGTGGGGCAGTTGTACGAACGCACCGACAACAATAACGTCTCGCCGCGCGCCGGTTTTGCCTGGGCCCTGACGGCCGACGGACGGACGGCGCTGCGCGGCGGCTACGGCGTGTACTTCAACACCAACAGCTCGCAGAACCTGATCGTGACGGTGACGAATCCGCCGTCGACGCCACGCGTCGTCTTTCCGAACCCGACATTCCCGAACCCGCCGTTCGATCGCGCTTCCGGCCTGTCGGTGCGGCCGATCCAGTGGGACATCGAGACGCCCCAGGTGCGGGTCTGGAACCTCAACCTGCAGCGCGAAGTCTTCGGCGGTACAGCGTTGACGATCGGGTATGCGGGCTCCCGCGGCCGCCACTTGCTGCGCAGCAACGACGTCAACACGGCGGCGCCAGTCACGGGCGCCGACGGCCTGCCGTTTTTTCCCGCGGGCGCGCCGCGCCTCAACACCGCCTGGACGACGATCGAGCTCAAGAGCTCGGACGGCGACTCGTGGTACCGGGCGTTGATTCTCGAAGCGCGACGCCGCTGGTCCAACGGCATCATGTTCCAGTCGGCGTATACGTGGTCGAAGTCGGAAGACACGACGCAGGCCTCGACGTTCTTCTCGGATGCCACGAACGGCACGACCTCGGCCTTTCCCGAGTTCATTCCGAACTACAACAAGGGCCTGTCGGACTTCCATGCCGAGCACAACTGGGTGACCAATTTCAGCTACGACATGCCGTGGGGTGCCGGCCGCACCGGAGCGGCCGCGGCGGTCTTCGGTGGATGGCAGCTGTCGGGCATCGTCAACATCCGGAGCGGCAATCCGCTCACGGTGTTCGTGCAGAACAACCGCTCGCGTTCGCTGTGGCAGCCATCGCTGGGTCCGGGCATCGGGCGCGACCGAGCCAGCTATGCGCCGGGCTTTGACGGGGGGACTGCGGTGACCGGCGATCCCAACGCCTGGTTCAACCCCGCGGCGTTTGCCCTGCCGGCGGCGGGCACGTTCGGCAACACCGGTCGCGGGGATTTTATCGGCCCGGACCTGCGCACCGTCGATCTGTCGCTCGTCAAGACTGCGGCGTGGTCGAAGCTCGGTTCCGCCGGACGATTTGAAGTCCGGCTGGACATCTTCAACGTTTTCAATCGCGCCAACTTCGGTCCGCCGCAACTCATCGCGTTTGCCGGCGCCGCCGACAACGAGCGCACGCTGGCCAGCTTCGGCCGCGTGCGAAACACGCTCACCACCGCGCGCCAGGTGCAGCTCGGGATCCGGATTCGGTTCTAGCGCAGTTGCCAGTTGCAGTTGCCAGTTAACAGGAACGGTCCTTTGTTAACGGGAAACTGGAAACTGAGACAGGCTCTTAGACTTCGCCTGGAGAACGTGGCGTTGTTGGCTATCGATGCTTCGCGAAGACGGTCTTCTTGCCGTCTTTCGTGAATGCGATCACGTCGAACGGCTCTTTCCGTCCGCCCTGTTCCATGCCGGGCGAACCCATCGGCATGCCGGGTGCGGCAATTCCGGCGACGGCCGGTTTTTCTTTCAGTAGTCTCTGGATGTCGGCTGCGGGAACATGGCCTTCAATTACATAACCGCCGACCGTCGCGGTATGACAGGACGTCAAATCGTCGGTCACGCCGGCCTTGGCGCCGACCGCGCGGAGTTGTGTGTCGTTGACGTTCTTGGCTTCCACCTGGAAGCCGTGCGCCTGGAGGTGCTCCACCCAGGCGCTGCAGCACCCTCAAGTGGGGGACTTGTAGACGACGACCGCGGTTCGCGCGGATACGGGCTTGGGCTGGGCGTCGACCACCAACCCGAGACCGGTGAAGGCGATGGCCGAAACGGCCATCGTGATGTTTCGAATGCGCATACGAAATGTTACTCCAATCCGGGGAAGGTGTACTGGATGGTTGCGAGCCGTCCGCGCCAGTACGGGTGCGGCCCCTCGGGCGACAGCCATGCGACCTCGCAAGACAGGGGAATCAGCATGCCGCTGCGCTCCTGGTGGTCGCCGCATCGCACTCGCCAGGGCCGCAGCTGGTAGCGGCCCTTGTCTTCCGCGTAGCGATCGCCCGACACTTCGAAGATTCGATCGGCGGCATCGAACAGGAACTTGAGCGATACGGTCGTCGGACCATCGGTCAGGCTCGCGATCGCGGAGGTGGCATCGACCGCGGCCCACGTGACGCCGTGGCCCGGCAGCAACACCGTCGGGAGCCAGACTGCTTCGCCGAGGTAGCGTTGCAGCGCGCCCGCATTCAGCTCCGGCACGCCCTCCTGGTCCGCGAGCTTGTAGAGCCCGAACATCGTCGCCTGCATCGAGCCGCGACCGCCGACATAGGTGTCGCGCACGTCAACCGACACGAGCGGCGCGACGCCGATGCGCGCGTCCCAGACAAACGCCGGCGGCGACGCCGCGAAATGCTGCGTTGCCGTCAGCGGCCGCCAGGCGCCGTTGATGAAGAACTCCGCCTCCTGTGTCGCGATCGCAGCCACCACCAGAGGTTGCCCGTCGCGCAGGGTACGGCGCAGATAGCGTGCGACCGGAGCGGGCAGCCGATCAACAGATGTCGACGAGAACCGCTCCGCCTTTTCGGTGCTTGCCGCCTGCATGCGCGCCACGATGTCGCGGGTGGCGCCGTGCCACGTTGCCATGGTGGCCGAGACTACTGCGACGGCAGAAGCCAGGATAATTGCGAGCACGAGGAGCACCAGACGAAAGCCCGTCAGCATCACACTCACCGTAAGTGCATAGGCTGTGCCCGGGGTCAGGTCCAGAAAATCACGGTTCGGGATGATTGGGGGCAGGTCTCGACGTGGTGCGTTGGGGAAATCCCGGCGCGTTGCGAATTATTCCCAAGGACCGGCTTCGTCCATTGGGAACCCGTCTGGCGTCGATTAACTGACCGGGCGGGTAAACACCGTGCTGATGGCGGCGATCACGCCGAACGACAACAGCCACGCGATCACGCAGACGGCGACCGCGCGCCACGTCGTGGTGTAGTCGAGGGCTTGCCGGACGGCAACCACCGTCGCCGCGATCATCCACAGCGAAACCAGGGTGTAGACGAACGGCGCCGCCGACGGCATCGCCGCGAGGGCGAAAAACGTTCCCGGTGCGGCGGCGAAACCGATTGAACGCAGCAGCTCGCTCGGATTGCTGCGCGTCTGCGGTTCCGGCAATAGCCGCGTGCCGATGGCCGTGATCAGCATCGCCCAGACGATCCACCACCCGAGCATCATCGCCATCGCGATGGCAAAACCTGGCGAGCCGGCCACGCTGAGGCTCCTGGCTGCGAACGCACCGGCGGCGCACGCCAGCGCGATGACGAAGACCGCCGAAGCGCCGGCGCCGCGGTCGGCTTCGATGTCCTCGTAGGCGCCGGCATCGAGCATGAGCGCGCCGATGAAACGGCGGAGGAAGAGGGTCATGATGCGCCGATGCTACATCACCCGCGCCGAGGTGCTATCGAGATCAGCGAAGTGCAGGTGAGAGTCGCGCACTTCCGCATACTCGCGCTCGACGAGGTCGCGGACCGTCGCCGGCAGCGCGCCCTCGACCGCGCTCTTGAACGCCAGCATGGTGATGCTATCGCCACGCCGGGCCTCGGCAACGACCGCGCGGTCGTCGTGGCCGCTCCAGGCGGTCCTGATATACATCCACCGCCGGTGCAGCGACGCCGCCGCGGTGCCGTCGGCCGTCGACGCGCCGCCGAGCCGCTGCGCGTGTGGCAACAGATCGATCGCAAACCGCGCCCGCCTCGACGCGGTGTCCGTGAAGAACGATTTCAACTCCGGATCCGCCACGAGCTCCGCGGCGTGAAGGAGACCCCGTTCGCCGTCCTTGCAGGTTTCGATCAACGTGTTTAGTACCGCGCGCGGGCTCAACTCTGACATCACATCCTCCCGGCGCCGCTCGCGGACCGCCCGCACTGCGACGTCACCCGCCTTACTGCACGTTGCGGGCCATCAGGGGCGCGCCTGATGCGGGCGGGGAAATGGGCGCGGCTGCAACCCCCATGCGGGGATTTTCACGGGGTTGTGAGGGAAACTCCCCGCCGCACCCTCCTGCGGCACCGGTGAAACCCGGCAAAGGTGCGGGGAAACCCGCGGCGCACGTGGCACGGCCGTTGCCTTACAGCAAGAGATGACTATCGGGACCGCACCCATCGTGCCTGTCGAAGAATTCGATCCGCGCGCATACCTGCGCGACGGCAGCGTCGCCGCGCTCCGCGTCAGCCGGCCGGCGGACCACGGCGCGCTCCGGCGCTTCTTCCACGAGCTGTCGCCGGGCTCGCGACAGCACCGCTTCTTCAGCCTGGCCGATCCCCCCGAGACGCTCATCGATGCATTCTGCGATTCGAGCGACCCCACCCGTCAGGCGACCCTCGTCGCGCGTCGCCTGGAGGACGAAGGCCTCCAACTCGTGGCCGTCGCCTCCTATCTCGACCTTGGCAACGGCGTCGCGGAGGCGGCGTTTGCGGTCGCCGATGCAGTCCAGGGCAGGGGACTCGGGACAATCCTTCTCGAACGGCTCGCGAAGCTCGCCGCGGCGAATGGGTTCCGGCGCTTCAACGCCATCGTCCTCAGCGAGAACAGGGCAATGCTCGAGGTGTTCCGTGCGTCCGGATTTCAGATCGGATCGAAAGCACAGCATGGCGTTGTGACCGTCGCTCTGGCGCTCAGCCCGCCATCCACCTGTCCAGTTCGAAATATTCCCCCGCCCGTGGGAAAATACTTCGAGAAGTCCATGATGCGCGTCCTTCTGCTCGCTTTCTTGCTCGTTCCGGGCTCTTCGTGGGCGCAGTCGGTTGCACCGCCCGGATGGAGCGATGGCCTGAAATTGAATGAGCCCGCTGATCTCAATCCGGATCCGCGCATTGTCGAGGTCAATCTCACGGCGCAGCTGGCGGACGTCGAGATCGCCCCGGGCAAGCGCGTGCATGCCTGGACCTACAACGGCGGCTTACCCGGTCCGCTGATCAAGACGCGGATCGGCGATCGGCTGATCGTCCACTTCAAGAACGAGCTGAAGGAGCCGACGACGGTGCATTGGCACGGCGTGCGCGTGCCGATCGAAATGGACGGCGTGCCTGGAGTTTCGCAGGAGGAAGTGAAGCAGGGCGAGTCGTTCACCTACGACTTCGTGGTCCGAGACGCCGGGTTGTACTGGTATCACCCGCACGTGATGTCGGCGGCGCAAGTCGGTTTCGGGCTGTACGGCGCGTTGCTCGTCGAAGACCCGGACGACGGCGTGGGTGTGGTGGATCAAATCACGATCGTCTTGAGCGACATCGGGTTCGACGCGAAGGGCGAGCTCGAGCCCGCGGAAAGCGGCGGGTCCGCCGGCATGGTCTTCGGCCGCGAGGGCGAGTACGTGCTCGCCAACGGCCGAACCCGGCCGGTGCTGCGCGCGCGTCCCGGCGCGCCACAGCGCTGGCGTATCGTCAACGCATCGAAGAGCCGCTACTTTTACCTCGATCTGGAAGGGCAAGCGATGACGGTGATCGGCGGCGACGGCGGCCTGCAGGAGCGTGAGGTCACAACCGACATCCTGCTGATCACCGCGGGGGAGCGCGCGGATGTGATCGTGACGCCAAAAGGCAAGGCCGGCACGCCGCTGGTATTGCGCGCGATGCTCTACAACCGCGGCTACGGCAGCGTCGAGTACCGCAGCGTTGAAGAAGTACTGGCGATCGAGTTCACCAAAGAGGCGCCGGTCGCCAAGACGGCACCGGTGGTCGTCCGCCGCGCCATTCCCCGTTACACTGCCGCGGGCGCGACCCCGGTGAACATCGAGCTGACGCTACCGCCGGTGGAACAGATGAAGTCGGAGTTTCGCGTCAACGGCGTGCCCTTCTGGAAGGCGAAGCCCTACGTGGCGAAGCTCGGCGAGACGCAGCTGTGGATCGTCAAGAACGACACCGTCTGGGACCATCCGTTTCACCTGCACGGCTTCTTCTTCCAGGTGGTTGACGAGAAGGGCCAACCGGTAGGGCCGGTCGCCTGGAAGGACACCGTCAACATTCCGATGAAGACGACGGCGCGGTTCCTCGTGAAGTTCGACGAGCGTCCGGGCGAGTGGATGTTCCACTGTCACATCCTCGATCACGCCGACGGCGGATTGATGGGGACGGTCCTGGTCGGGCCGGTGTCGCCCTCGACCCACATGCACACGAAAAGGCAGTAGGCGCCCATTCGACTCGCCAGCCTGCTCGCCTGCGGCGAGCCGAACGGCTCGCTCATGGCAGGCCTCAGCGCCCGGGGCAGCGGATTGCGTCGGGAATCTCGTCGAGGATGATGTTTGCCCTGGTGTCGTGCAGCACGAGGTCGCGGCCCAGGAACCGGTAGTGAACATCGGCCGGCAGCTCGGGCAGCGCGGCAAGCATGTTGGGCGGCACGGTCGAGAGCGGCTCTCTCTTCGGGTAAGTACCGTTGATCCGGTAATCGAAATCGCCCGGATTGTCGTCGCGAATGGCCGCGCACGTGCCGGCGTCGCTCTCCGCCACCAGCGCCGCCCGGAACCCCCGGCGGACACTCCTCGAGAAAATGTCGCCGCGCTTGGCCCTGGCGCGCGCCACGCGGATGCGTTCGGCCAGCGCGGTTTCCGCGTTCAGAATCTCCACGGGCTTCGTGGTGACCGCAAGAGCCTTCAGGCCCGTCTCGAGCTTGGCGCGTAACTCGGCATACGAATTCATGCGCGCGATGAAGGTCTGCGCCGCATCGCCCCAGATCTGGACTTTGAAATCAGGTTGCTGCGGGGCCTGGCTCGACGAAGCCTGGAGTCCCGCGGCCGACGCGAGGGCGATCGCCGCGACGGCCAGCACGGGCCGAATAGTCATGCTTTGAGTCTACGCGCTGACGGCCAGAAATGGCATCCCCGAACTGTATGAAGCCTTGCTCGCGACCGAGGTGTTTCAAACCGAACACTTCGCGGTGCCCTGCGCTGGTAACCTCCCAGTCGTGATTCCCCTTGTGCTGTGTGCCGTTGACCTGGGCCCGGCCTCGACCCGGGTTCTCTTGCACGCTGCCGGGTTTGCTGCCGTCCTTGGCGCCGCCTTGAAAGTGGTGCACGTCGCTTCCGACCCTGACCCGGAAACCCGGCGCCATGTGGCCGCGGAATGCCTGAGGATGGCGCCCTACCAGGCGATGTTCGAAGAGTCGGACGTCCTGGTGCGCGCCGGCCCGGTTGCGGACGCCATTCAACGGGAAGCGCTGGAGCTTGGCGCCACGCTCCTGATCATCGGAAGCGGCAGCCACGCGCGCCTGGTCACACTGCTGATGGGCTCGACCACCGAAGAGATTCTTCGCAGCACCCGCACCGATACGCTGCTGGTGCCGCCGAACAAATTCGACATCATCAGCGTCATCGGTGACGCGGCCCTGACCTGCGGTCCGGTGCTGGCAGCCGTCGACCTTGCCGAAGACTGCCGGCACCAGCTCGAAGCGGCGAGCCGGCTCGCCGGCATTGCCGGCCAACCGCTCTTGATCATGACGGTCGCCAGCAGCCCGACGTCGGACCACGATGCTTCTCAGGAACTTCGCAGTCGCGCGCACGGCCTGTCACCGGTGAAGCCCACATCGCTCGTCGTGCGCCGCGGCGACGTCGCGCAAGAGATTTCCCGTTGCGCCGTCGCGGAAGATGCGGGCCTGGTGGTGATGGGTCTTCGTGCGAGCGGCCGCGGACGTCCCGGCGTGATCGCGTCCGCCGTTCTCGACACCGGCCGTGCGTTCGTGCTGGCGGTTCCTGCCGGCTAGGGCGCCTCCGTCCGTCGTGCCAGCTGCTGCTGGGCACGGTCACAGGCGGGACGGCGAGATTGACGTCACACGCGCATCCCAACCAGACCAGGATCGGGTGTTGGCGTTCGCCTGCGCACCGAACGTCACTTGAACAGCTCGTCGCGTGCGGCGCTGGTAATGGCCAGGACGCCGGGGTGTTTCACCCGCCGCTCCGCGGAGATGGCGTAATACCGTTCGCGGACGGCGTGGCTACGGCCGATGACCCGCACGCCATAGATGCGGCAAACGTCGTGTTCGATGGCGGCCGGTGCCGGAAACACGACGCTGTCACTGGAGCCGAACACTTTCATGAGGGCGGAATCGTCGAACTCACCGACGACCCGCGGCCGGAGGTCCTGCTTCTCGAACCAGTCGTCGAGATCGCGGCGGAGCGCCGTGTTGAGCGTGGGCAGCAGCATGGGTGGTCCCTTGCAGAGACGCAGGAAAGCGGCGCCGCCGCCGCGCCGCCAGCCGGGGCCGGACCAAAGAACGCCGTGTCTGATTCTCCGAGAAGGTGGTTGAACACTTTCACGGCGGACAGGGGGCGGGGCCGGCGTGTCCGCAATCAGCACGTCGAGCGAGTGGGTCGCCAGTTGCGCGAGGAGCTGTTCCGCGCTGTCCTCCCGGCAAACCAGACCGAACGGATCCGGCCCGTGTGTTGCTGGCCCTCAGCAGTCTGTAAACGATCAGCTTCGGCACTGCGTTCGCGACACCCACCGCGAGTTGTACCGGGCGGCCCCGCAGCGTCTCGATCAACTCCCGTCCGATGCCGAAGATCTCATCGGCATAGCGGAAGACCAGCCGGCCGGTGTCGGTCAGCGCGAGCCCCCGCCCCTGACGATGGGAACAACCGCTCGCCGAGCGACTCCTCGAGCCGGCGGACCTGCGCGCTGATCGTGGGTTGCGAGAGGCGGAGTTTGGCCGCCGCTTCGACACCCCGCCTTCCCGAACCACCGTCCAGAACTAGAGAAG
>JANOZI010000225.1:0-2232 GCA_031429375.1 Acidobacteriota bacterium
GCGCCGCATCCAGCAGGTCGAGGCGGCCAACAGCAGCGGCGAAACGCGCGAGTTGCCCGGCGCGCCGGTGGGCGTGCCCGATTCGTTCGAGCAGCACGTCAAGCTGATGTTCGACTTGCAGGCGCTGGCGTTTGCGTCGGACACGACTCGCGTGTTCGCGTTCAAGATGGGCCGCGACGCGTCGAACCGCGTCTATCCCGAGAGCGGCTACAAGGCGGCGTTCCATTCGGCGTCGCACCACCAGGATCGCGACGAGCGCGTCACCGACTTCGCGAAGATCAACAAGTACCACGTCAGCATGATTCCCTCCTTCCTGACGAAGCTGAAGAACACGCCGGACGGCGAGAGCAACCTGCTCGAGAACACGCTCGTGCTCTACGGATCGCCGATGGGCAACTCGAACGTGCACAACCATAAGCGATGCCCGCTGTTCCTTGCAGGCCACGCCGGCGGCGCGCTCAAGGGCGGGCTGCACCTCAAGGCGGCCGAAGGCACGCCGATGGCCAACGTGATGCTGTCGGTCACGCACCTGCTGGGCATGGACGACTTCAGGTCGTTCGGCGACAGCACGGCGCCATTCGACCTGAACGCCGCGCCGGCAACGACCGTCGCGGCCGAGTGATATCACGCTAGCCACCGAGGACACAGAGGACACAGAGGAACTATTTCTAAATGCGAATATGCCTCTTAGCGCCACGGTCGCATTTTGAAAAGACTTCTCTGTGTTCTCGGTGTTCTCGGTGGCTAGCGTGACGGTGTTTTTGACAGGATTCTGACTATGCGAAAAGTGGTTCGAGGATCGTTCGTTGCCGCGCTGATGTCGCTCGGCCTGTCGGCCATGGTCGCGGCGGCATCGTCACCAGTGGCGGACGCGGCCATGAATGGCGACAAGGCGGCGGTCAAGGCGCTCATCAAACAGGCCGCCGATATCAACGCCGCGCAGGGCGACGGCATGACGGCGCTGCACTGGGCCGCGATGAACGGCGACACCGAGCTGGCGCAGATGCTGGTGTTTGCCGGCGCCAACGTGAAGGCGACGACGCGCATCGGGTCGTATACGCCGCTCTACATCGCGAGCCAGCAGGGCAATGCGGCAGTGCTCGAGGTGCTCATCAAGGCGGGCGCCGATGCCAAAGCCGGTACCGCTAACGGGACCACGCCGCTGATGGCGGCCGCGCAAGCCGGCGGCGTCGAGGCCGTGAAGGTGCTGATCGAGCACGGCGCCGACGTCAACGCCAGGGACGGCGTGCGCGAGCAGACGCCGCTGATGTACGCCGCCGCCGCCAATCGGGCGGCGGTCATCGAGCTGCTCGCGGCGAAGGGCGCCGACCTCAAGGCCGCGAGCAAGGTGACCGATCTGTCGAGCCTGACGCGCGAGGGTGCGGGCTTTGGCGGCAATCCGCAGGTGCCCGGCGCTGCCGCCGCTTCCGGACAGGCCGGCGGCGGGCCGCCCGGGCGTCCGCAGGCCGCGGCGGAGCCGGGTGCGCCACCGCGCCGTGCGCCGCAGCCCGGGATCGATCGCAATTACCAGTTCAACGAGATGATCGGCGCTCATGGCGGCCTTACCCCGCTGCTGTTTGCCACGCGCCAGGGCTACGCCGAATCGGTCGATGCGCTGCTCAAAGCCGGCGCCGATGTGAATCAGATTTCGGCCGGCGACAAGTCGAGCCCGCTGCTGATGGCGGTGATCAACGGCCACTTCGACATCGCCCAGACCTTGCTTGCCAGGGGCGCGAACGTCAACGCGGCAAGCCATAACGGCGTGACGCCGCTGTACGGGGTGCTGAATGTCGAGTGGGCGCCGAAGGCGCTCTATCCGCAGCCGCGCGCGCACATGCAGCAGAAGCTCGGCTATCTCGATCTGATGAAGCAGCTGATCGACAAGGGCGCCGACCCGAACGCACGCCTCAAGATGAAGGTGTGGTACTCGTGCTACAGATTCGACCTGTCGGGCGTCGACGAGATCGGCGCGACCGCATTCTGGCGCGCCGCCTACGCGAGCGACGTGGCGGCGATGCGGCTGCTCATCGCCGCGGGCGCCGATCCGAACCTGCCGACGATGAAGCCGGCCGGCCGCGCGCGCTTCGGCGACATGCTCGAACAGCGCGAGGTCAAGGACCTGTCGGGCCTGCCCGAAGTGCCGATCGGCGGCCCCTCGGTGATGCCGCTGCACGCGGCCGCCGGCGTCGGCTACGGCGAAGGCTTCGGCGCCAACTCGCACCGCTTCGCGCC
>JANOZI010000226.1:0-8714 GCA_031429375.1 Acidobacteriota bacterium
AACCGCGACGGCGTGATCTCGCAGGCCGAAGCGGGCACGGGCCTCGTGTTCAACACACCCAACGCGCTCGGCGGCGTCAACTACGACCGCGACTTCCAGGCCGCCACCGGACCGCAGGAAACGTTCTCGAAGGGGCTGAGCTTCTTCGTGCAGGATGAGATCCACTTCAACCGGCTGACGCTGAACGTCGGCGTCCGCACCGAGCGCTGGGAGCACTTCGCCACGACGGGCGCGAACATCTACACCTTCCCGTGGGAATTCGCGCCCCGCATCAGCGCGGCCTACGACCTCTTCGGCACCGGCCGCCACAAGCTGTCGGCGTTCTACGGCCGCTATTACGACCCCGTCCGCAACGACATGACCAACTTCGCCGGCACGCTGACAGGCTCGATCATCGAAGAGCAGGTCCACGTCGCGGCACTCAACAAGTACGTGACCTACCGCACCCGCGGCGGCCCGTCCGTGCAGGACGCGTTCTTCTCGCCGACGACGCAGACGCCGTACACCGATGACCTCGAGTTCGGTTACGCGGTCGACCTCGGCAAGAACATGAGCTTCGACGCGCTCTACTACAACCGCAAGAGCCGCGACATCATGGAAGACTACGACCTCGAGCTCTATGCCGACGAGCACGGCTACCCGGGCCCGATCAACCACCCCGACTCGCTGTTCCTCGGTTACCCGTACTTCGGCTATACCGAGAACCCCGGCTCGAACTTCGTCATCGGCACGCTGGCCGGCGGCGAACGTAACTTCCAGGGCGCGGAGTTCGTGTTCCGCAAGCGGTTTGCCAACAACTGGCAGACGCTGGCGTCGTACACCTGGCAGGACGCCAAGGGCAACAGCAACTCGGATGGCAACGCCGACTTCCAGGGCGATGTGATCTTCCTCGACCCGCGCGCGCCCAACCAGTACGCCACGCAGCCCGGCTTGATCCGGAACCTGCTCAAGGGCGCCGGATCGTACACGTTCCCGTTCGGGCTGCAGCTCGGTGGCACCTTCACGTGGAACTCGGGCACGGTCGCCAGCCGCACCTTCCTGACGTCCGGACGCAACCTCCCGTTACGCGTCCCGGCCGCGCAGGCGTTCGAGTTTGCCGGCTTCAGGACGCGCTGGCTCGCGCCCGACTCGGTCGGCACGCTCGAAAACCCGTCATGGGGCCAGGTCGACCTGCGCGCCCAGTACAACCGCCCAATCGTGGGCCAGGCGTCGGTCGAGTTCTTCGTCGACGTCTTCAACATCGCAAACTCGCAGGGATCGATCCGCAACCAGGACCTCGTCGCCGGCTCCGGCGGCAAGGCCTTCGGCGACCCGATTCTGTGGGCTACATTACTCGGCGTTATCGATCTGCGCCCTCTGCAACTTTCCACTGAAGTCGACGTAAACCGACTTCCACTCTGAAAACACATCGAGCGCCGCGAGCCCGGCTTCGCGGTGGCCATTGCCGGTCGCCTTCGTGCCGCCGAACGGCAGATGGACCTCGGCGCCGATCGTCGGCGCGTTCACATAGAAGATGCCGGTATCCATGTCGCGCATCGCGCGGAACGCGCGGTTGATGTCCTGCGTGTAAATCGACGCCGACAGGCCGTAGTCGACGTCGTTGCCGATCGCGATGGCCTCGTCCAGCGACCCGCACTTGAGCACCGACACCACCGGCCCGAAGATCTCTTCGCGGGCGATCCGCATGGTCCGCGTCACGCCGGTGAAGACCGTGGGCTCGTGGAAGAAGCCCCTGGCATGGGCGGCGCCAGTAAGGCGGTTGCCGCCGCACGCCAGCGTGGCGCCCTCCTGCTGGCCGATGGCCACGTAGCTCATCACTTTCTGAAGCTGCTTCTCGCTGATCGACGGTCCGACCTGCGTCGAAGGCTCCAGGCCGTCGCCCACGCGCAGCGTCTTGACCCGGCTCACGAACGCGTCCACGAACCGATCGTGCACCTTCTCGTGGACGATGACGCGGCTGGCGGCGGTGCAGCGCAGCCCGGTCGTGCCGAAGCCGCCCCACAAGCAACCCTCGAGTGCCAGCTCCAGGTTCGCATCGTCCATGATCATGATGGGATTCTTGCCGCCCATCTCGAGGTGGACTTTCTTGAAGTGCGGGGCCGCGTTCTGGTTGACGAGCTTGCCGACCGCCGTCGAACCGGTAAACGACACGACCGCCACGCGCGGATGCGTGGTGAGCGCTTCTCCCACCGCCGGCCCTCCGGTGACCAGGTTGACCACGCCCGGAGGCACGCCCGCCTCTTCGAGCACCTTCACGAAATTGACGGCCGAGAGCGGCGTCAGTTCCGACGGCTTCAACACCACGGTGTTGCCGCACACCAGCGCGGGAATGATCTTCCACGACGGAATGGCCATCGGGAAATTCCACGGCGTGATCATCGAGCACACGCCGATCGGCTGGCGGATCGACATCGCAAACTTGTCGCGCAGCTCCGACGGCGCGGTCTGGCCGTGAAGCCGGCGCCCCTCGGCGGCCAGGAAGTAGGTCATGTCGATCGCTTCCTGGACGTCGCCCCGGGTTTCGTCGAGCACCTTGCCCATTTCGCGCGTCATGTCGCGGGCGTATTGTTCCTTGCGATCCGCAATGATCCGCGCGGCCTTGAACAGGATCTCGGCGCGCTTGGGCGCGGGAACGAGCCGCCACGAATCGAAAGCGCGGTGCGCGGCGTCGATCGCCTCCTCCGCATCGGCGACCGTCGAATCCGGAAACATCCCGATGAGGTCGCCGGTATTCGCCGGGTTGCGGTTTTCGAACGTTTTGGCAGAACCGGACGGCACCCAGCGGCCAGCGACAAAATTGGAAAAATTCATCCCAAAATCATAAGGCCTCTACCTGCCAGTTCGCCCTGCTCGAGCGTAGCGGGTCTCAAAGTCACCTCGTGACCGCCTGACGCCGGAATTTGTCGGTCCATGGTGACAAGTCCTGTCACTTTTTAGGCACGGTCTCCGCCTATTCCTGTAGGAATCAAGCGAATTGTGGTGGCTCGGTTCTTGTATTCCTTTCGTGCAGGAGACGACGATGACACCCGAACCGCAGGTTGGAAGCACTTCGATGCCGCGAGCACTGGTGATCGGCGCCGGACCCGAGGCGCTGCTCGGCGTCGAACCGATGTTCGACAGCGGTGGCTTCCGTGTCGATTTTCTCGAGCGCGGCGACACGCCGTACTCGACGATTCGCCTTCGCCGTCCCGACCTGGTCGTCCTGTGTTTTGCGCCGGATGATGAAGAAGCGTGCCAGGTGCTGGCGATGTTGCAGTTGGATCCGTCCACGCGCCGCATCCCGATCCTGACCTACGTGGGCGGAGAGGCCTACGCTATAATTCCGACCCAATGGGCGACTGGCAGCGGGATTCCGAGCGAGTCGAACTCCCTGGAGCCTTGCACGGCGAGGTAATGGTCTATCAACCGACCGCCGTGCTCCAGATGAGCCACGGCGGTATGCAGGTTGAAACCGCGTTCCCTCTGCAGCTCGATTCCTTACACGATTTCCGCTTGACGATCGGCGACCGCTCGGTGGTCGTCAAAGGGCGCGTCGCCCATTCCCGCATCAGCGATGTCGACCAGGACATCGTCACCTACCGCACCGGGGTCGAGTTCATCGAATTGTCGGAGCGCGTGCAAACCGCGATCGCCGTGTTCGTCGACGAGATCACCAAAGCCGCGGCGGCCGGAATCGTCCCGCCGAAGCCCTGAGCTATTTCCCGTTCAAGTGTTCGAGATAGTCGCCGGAGGCGATGCGTTGGGCCTGTCCCAGCGGGGCGTTGTAGAAGTACGCCCACGCTTTCTCTGAGCGGCCGTCGGCCAGCGTCACGTCGATGAGCACGCGCGTGTAGAGGCTGCGATCGGGCTGGCTGGGCCGATACCCTTCGATCTCGTCGAGCGCGTCCAGCACCGACGCCGGGTCCTCGGTCTGGTACACCTCACCCCACACCAGGCTGTGATCCGCGGCGGGTACCGCGGCGGGATAGATGCCCAGATCAAACAGCGCGGCCCTGATCGAGCCGCGCCCTGCGTATTGAAGTTTGGGGGTAATGCGCTGCCGCCCCGGCCGGTTGAAGGGCGACATCAGCGTGCCGTAGAAGAAGACGTGTTCAGACACGTCCGGGCATCTTAACAGTTGCCAGTTAACAGTTGCCAGTTGCCAGTCAACAGGGTTTTTCCCTGCTAACTGGAAACTGGAAACTGTTAACTGTTAACTGTTATTGAATGGCGGGCTTACGGCCCTTGGCCATGCCTTCGAGCACGTCGAGCAGCTCGCTCGGCACGGTGAACGCCACGGCGACGGTCTTGCCTTCACCCGAGAGGATCAGCGAGTCGGCCATGGCCTTCACAGCGGGGTTGTTGCCCGACTGCATCTTGGCTACCGCCAGCACGCCCTGAATGACGTCGCGGAGGTTCTGCGCCGCGGCCTCGTCTTTGGCTTCCGCCTTGAGCGTGCCGTTGACGCCACCGTTGACGTGGGTCGCCGCCGAGAACCACGAGATGGCTGGCATGTAGTTCTGCACTTCGGCCGGGAGGTTCGCCTGGCTGGCAATCGCGTCGAAGCGGCCGACCGCCCACGCGTTGGCGTTGTCGATTTCGTTCACGAGCTTCATCATGTCGTTGTTCGACACGACGTTGCGGTTCTCGCGGCGCGCGTCAATGGCGGCGTGCACGGTGGTGATGCTCCCGAAGGCGATCAGGTCGGCTTCGACGAAGCCCACGGCCATGTCGTCAGCCGGTGTGTCGTTGGTGTTGTCGCTGTCGTGATGGGTGATGATGCGCTTGCCCTGGTAGTCGCCGATCACGGCGCCGTGCTCGAGCGCGAGGGCTTCGAGCTTCGCGGCCTGGAAGCGGCCGCGCGCCAACAGGAGGAAGCCGTCGTGCGGCCTGGTGGCAAGGTCGGTCTTGCCCATGACGGCCGCCACGACCGAGTCGATGTCTTCTTCGAAATTGAGGCCGGTCTTTTCCTCGAACTCGTTCTTGTCCTGATTGGAGGGTTCGAGCTCGCGGAACCGCTGCCGGAACTCGGAGTTCATGACCTCACGGACGTTGGCGTAAGCCACCACGGACGCTCCGGCGGGCACATACTGAAGCTCATCGGGCCCGGCAGCGCTCGAAAACACCGTCGGAAAGCCCATGTAGGAGGCCACCAGTCCGGTTCCCAGCCCAATTACGAGAATTGCGCCCGAAATCGCTACGAAATAACGCGTCTTATTGGACATGCGGCTCTCCCTGTTTCAGTATACGAGTGCCTCGCGGCCGGCGTTCCCTAAATTCCCTCGGCTTCTTGCGCTCGGTCCCTATGGACTCGGCCCTGACGGGCCTCGTGAGCTCGGCGCTACGCGCCTCGTGGGACTCGCTCACTCGCGTTCGCTCGTGAGGCTCCCTTCGGTCGTGGGAAAAACGCCCCAGGAGGCCCCAAGGGCCGACCCGCAGGAGCCCGCAAGGGCGACTCCCAGGAGGGCCGCAGGCCCGACTCCTACGAGGCGCGAAGCGCCGAGTCCCACGAGGGGGCGAAGCCAGCCGAGTCCCTACTGTTCGAGCACGTATTCCTTACGCTCAACCACGACGGTCGCCAGGTATAAAAATACGATCAAATACGCAAACAGCCAGGCCAGGCACACCCAGGCCGGAGGCGTCGTCCGGAACATGCCCTGAAGCAGGCTGGCCACCCCGTCTGACGGCATCGCGTGCGGTACGAGGGCCTGCAGGTAGTAGGCGATCGTAAATTGCTTGAGGTAGCCCGGCAGGGCCAGCACCACTTGCTCCCAGCCAAAGGCGAAGAGCAGGCCGATCACGAGGGGGCGCTTGAAGAACGCGCCGACGAAGGCGAACACGCCTCCGTAGACCGCCAGGCCCAACGCCAAGAGTCCGAGGTCGACCAGTAACGAGCCGAACGTGCCGGGCAACTGGTTGAACGGCACCAGCATGAAGTACACAATCATCACCGACGGCAGCACGACCAGCATGGTGCACGCGATGTAGGCGAGGTACTTCCCGAACAACACCGCGCCGCGCGGAATCGGGCGCGTGAACAAGTAAGTGATCGTCTTGTCTTCGACCTCGTCGGCCATCAGCGCGGTGCCGTAGAACACGCCAAGCACCGGCACGATGAAGCGCAGGAACAGCATCCAGATCATCACGCCGAAAATACCGAAGCCCGCGACCTTCTGGCCGTTGACGCGAAGCGCCGACATGCCGAAGATTTCGACGATCTTGACGATGGCCGCCAGCAGCACCGGGCCGCCGACCACGAGCGCCATGAAAATGGTGCGGCGCGACCACAGCATTTCGCCGAGCGACAGGTCGAACACCCGCCGCGAGGCATTCCAGAAGCTCATCGGGCGGGTATTCTGCGCCATCGGCGTCACCTGTGGCGTCACTGTTTCACCAGGTACTTGAAGACGGCCTGCAGGTTATCGTCCGGCGACTGTACCTCGTCAATGCGGCCCGCCTCGCCTGACGCGGCCAGTTCGGTAAGCCGCGCGTAGAAATTGTCGGGCCTCGACGTCTCGACGATCACCGCGCCGGGCTCGAACTTCAAGCTGAGCACATCGTCTTCGGCCATGAAGCGGCGCGCCAGCGCGCGCGGGTCGGCGCCGCGCACGAACACGGTGTGCGGGTGCGTATCGATCAAATCCCGGATTTGGTGGACGTTGCCTTCGGCGAGAATGCGGCCGTTGTTGATCAGCAGGATGTTCGAGGTCATTGCCTCGATCTCGTGCAGGATGTGGCTGGAGACGATGATGTGCTTGCCGGCGCGGGCCCAGTCCTTGATGAACCGGATGGTCTTACGTCGCATGATCGGATCCATGCCGGTCAGCGGCTCGTCGAGGATCAGCAGCTCCGGGTCGTGGACGAGCGCTTGCGCGAGCTTGACGCGCTGCCGCATGCCTTTGCTGTAGGCGCCGATCTTCTTGCCGGCGGCGTCCATCAGGTCGACGCGGTCCAGCGCACGCTTCGCGGCGGCATCGGCGTCGGCGCCGTCGAGCCCGTTGAGCCGGACGAGCGCGGTGACCCATTCGAGGCCGGTCATGCGGTCGTAGAAGGCGTCCTGTTCCGGACAAAAACCAATTCGCGCGAAGACCGGCGGATTTCCCCAGATCGGCTCGCCTAGGACTCGGATGATGCCCTGGCTCGGCTTGAGCTGGCCGGTCATTAGTTTCATGAACGTCGACTTGCCCGCGCCGTTGGGGCCGAGCAGGCCGGTGATTCCCGGTGGGATCGACACGGTGACGTCGTTGAGCCCGCTCACCTGCCCGTACCACTTGGACACGTGCTCGGTCTGGACAAGTGGATTGCTCGAGGAGGATTGCCCCCCCGACAAGGATTGCCCTCCCGACGAGAATTGCCCTCCCGACAAGTCTTTGGCTACTCCCGTCATGTCACGATCTCGACGCCGCGCACACGGCGATTGAGGATGTAGAGCGAACCGGCGACGAGGATCAGCACCGTCACGCCGGCCAGGGCCGGCGCCATCTGGTAACGCGGCGGGAGCCGGAAGATCACATCACCCAGCAGCTCGAGCGACGCGCCGGGCGAGAGCCACGCGAACGTGCTCTTGCCGGTAATGCCGCGCAGCGCCTGGAACAGCGCGGTGGTGAAGAAGAACAAGCCCGCGTACATCACCGCCACGAAGCGGCTGCTCTTCGACATCGACGACAGCGCGAGCATCGTCGTCGCCGCGACCAGCACCTGCGCCAGCGAGAACAGCGTAATGGCCGGCAGCAGGTACAAGTTGTTGCGCACGAACGTGAAGCTGCCGGCGAAGATCGCCTGCGTGAGCAGCAGCGTCATCGCCGGGAGGAACGTGACCGTCACGAGGAAGAGGAACAGGATCGCCAGCTTGCCGGCGATGTACTCGGCGCGGGTCATCGGCTTCGACAAATACAACTGCAGCGCGTTGGCCCGGCGATCGTTGGCGATCAGCCCGGCGCCGACGTAGATGGTCACGAAAAAGACGAACGCGCCCTGCTGGTCGAGGAACTCGCGAAAGGTTTCACCCTTGGGCGCGAGGAAGGAGGCCTGCTGGAAGTTGGAGGCCACGTAGATCTGGACCGCGCGGACCACGAACGGCGCCCAGGCAAACAGCATCAACGCCAGGAACTGCCGCTTGGAGATGATCGACATCACGCCGGCGCGGGCCATCACCTGCCAGGCGTGGCCGACCGCGGCGCGCGTGCCGCCGTAGCGGCGATAGCCTTGATCATGAATAGGCATGTGCCTAGCGGCCCTCCAATAAATCGACCGCGACAACGGAGCGGTCGGCCGGGTGAGCGAATTGGCGCGCCATTACATCTCACCCACGGCGCGGGCAAAGACATCCTCGAGCGTCGGCACGCTCGGACGCAGGTGCCGGACCTGGACGCGCTCGCGCGCCGCCAGGTCGAACAGGATCTTGGCGCCTTCATCGTCGACGCCCGGCACGAACACGCGCATGATGTCGTCATCGGTGTTCTTCACGTCGAAGCCCGAGGCGCGGAGCTTGTCGATGAACGCTTCTTCATCGCCCTTGACGCGCAGCTCGTAGACGCGGCCGGTGGTGCCCTTGAGCGCCTTGATCGGCCCGGCGGTCGCGATCGTCCCCTTGTCCATCACTACGACGTGATCGCAGGTGTATTCGACGTCGGGCAGCAGGTGCGACGACAGGATCAGGTTGACGTTCTTGTGGTGCGCGAGGTCGTGAATGAGCTCGAGCATTTCGTCGCGGCCCTTCGGGTCCATGCCGTTGG
>JANOZI010000227.1:0-2728 GCA_031429375.1 Acidobacteriota bacterium
GCGGGTCACCAGATCTCGAAGGGTGACCTGGTGATCATGAGCCAGTACGTCGTGCAGCGCGACCCGAGATGGTGGCCTGAACCAGATGCGTTCAAGCCCGAGCGCTGGCTCGAGGACGGTAAGCGTCCGAAGTACGCATACTTTCCATTCGGGGGAGGGTCGCGGATCTGTATCGGCGAATCGTTTGCCTGGACGGAAGCCATCCTGCTGCTCGCGACCATTGCGCAACGTTGGAAGTTCACGCCCGAAGGACCACCGCCGGTGCCCGAACCGCGGATCACGCTGCGGCCCAAAGGCCTGCGTATGCGGGCGACTCGCCGTTAAATCCATACACGGAAACTCAGAAACACGGAACCACAGAGTCTTTGTCAGGCCTTTCTAAGAATGACTTCTGTGTTTCCGCCTGCCCTGAGCGACGCGCGCGCCTGGGCGGGCGGAGTCGAAGGGTGATTCCGTGTTTCCGTGTGATGTATTTCGCTTATAGTGCGCGATCAGAGGTGAACCATGCGGCGGTTCGGACTGCTCTCGACCTTGTGCCTCCTCGCTTCTCTCTCGGCTTCCCCAATCGCGCAAACCTCAACGTGGCGGCCGGTGGTCCTCTCCGACACCGGGATGATCGCCTCGGGCCACCCGCTCGCGTCTGAAGCGGGCATTCGCATCCTCAAAGCCGGCGGCAACGCGGTTGACGCCGCGGTGGCCGCGTGGGCCGTGCAGGGCCTCACCGAACCGGAGATGACCGGGCTCGGCGGCGACATGTTCATGCTGATCTACCTCGCCAGGACCGGCGAGGTGAAGTTCATCAACGGCACCGGGGTCGCGCCGATGGCGGCCACGGTGGATTTCTACAAAGGCAAGGGCGGCCTGCCCGGCGACGGCATTCTCTCGGTCAGCGTGCCGGGCGCAGTGGCGGGCGCGGAGCTGGCGGCGAAAACCTACGGCACCAGGCCGCTGTCGGAATTGATGGCGCCGGCCGCGGAGCTGGCCGAGCGCGGCTTCCCGATCACCGAATCGCTGGCGGGCGCCATTCGCGGCAGCAGCGACAAGCTGTCGGCGTCGGCAAAGGCGATCTGGTTCAACGGCGACCAGCCGCTCGGCATGGGGGATCGCGTGATCCAGAAAGACCTCGGCGCCACGCTGCGTGAGATCGGCGCGAAGGGCGGCGCCGCATTTTACCAGGGACCGATCGCCGAGAAGTTCGCCGCCTACATGAAGGCGCAGGGCGGCCTGATCGATCAGAAAGACCTCGCCGCGATCAAGGCCAACGAAGACACGCCGATCCACGTCAACTACAAGGGCGTCGAGGTCTACGAATGCCCGCCGAACTCGCAGGGCTTCGTGATGCTGCAGGCGCTCAACATCCTCGAGGGGATGAACGTGCGCTACATGCGCCACAACAGCGCGCCGTACCTGCACGCCGTCACCGAATCGCTGAAGCTGGCGTTTGCCGATCGCAACAAGTACGTGGCCGATCCGAAATTCGCCACCGACATCCCGATGCGCGAGATGTTGTCGAAGAACTACGCCGCGAGCCGCCGCGCGCTGATCGATCCGGATCACGCGATCGCTGGTGAGGCTCCTGCCGGCAATCCACGCCAGCCTGCGACGTCGAATCAGCGACAGATCGCGTACGCCTCACCACAGTCATATGGATCGACGGTCCGGGAGGCCGACAGTGACGGCTTGACCACCTACCTGACGGTGATCGACAAGGACCGCAACATGGTGTCGATGACCTCGTCGTTGTTGAGCGCCTTCGGCAGCGGCCACGTCGTGCCGGGCGCGGGCTTCGTGCTGAACAACCGCATGGCGTACTACGGCCTCGAAGCCGACGACATCAACGTGCTCAAGCCGGGTAAACGGGTGCGGCAGACGATCAACCCGGCGATGGCGCTGAAAGACGGCAAGCCCTACATGGCGTTCGGCACGCCGGGCGCCGACACCCAGCCGCAGGCGCAGCTGCAGTTCTTCCTCAACGTCGCCGAGTTCGGCATGAACGTGCAGCAAGCGCTCGAGCAGAGCTACGTGGTCAGCACGTCGTTCAAGAGCTCGTACTATCCGCACGCCGCGGAGGGCAAGCTGCAGGTGCCGTCGAGCCTGCCCAGGCACGTGCTCGACGAGCTCGCCGCGATGGGGCACCAGCTCGACATCCGCAACGTGCGCGGCGTGGGGTCGGTGAAGGCGATCATCATTCATCCCAGGACGGGAGTCCTGATGGGCGGTGTCAGCCCGACGCGCGACAGCTACGTCATGGCGTACTAGCCAAGGTACAAATACATCACACGGAAACACGGAAGCACCGAAACACCGCGAATCAATTCCTTGATGCCAAATGCGTTTGGAAGAGTTTTTCTGTGTTTCCGTGTTTCTGTGTTTCTGCGCGATGCATTGACTAACATTGAAGTAGATGTCCGTGTTGGTCGCCAAAAACCTCCAGAAAACTTACGTCAGCGGTGACACCCGTGTCACGGCGCTCGCCGGCGTGTCGTTCGCGATCGAGGCCGGGGACTTCGTGGCCCTGATGGGGCCGTCGGGCTGCGGCAAATCCACACTGCTGCACCTGTGCGGGGCGATGGATCGCGCCTCCGCCGGCACCATCGCCCTCAACGGCCGCGACCTCGCCAGGCTCGAAGACGATGGCCTCACGCGCGTAAGGCGCGAGCAGGTGGGCTTCGTCTTCCAGTCGTTCAACTTGCTGCCGACGCTGACGATCGCCGACAACATTGCGCTG
>JANOZI010000228.1:0-2327 GCA_031429375.1 Acidobacteriota bacterium
GTGCCGCAGCCGAGGTCACCGACGGTCAGGCTCGGATCGATCAGCGCCAGCAACGCATGCAGGTGGAACCGATCGCCGAACAGCTCGGTGCGGAGATGATCCCACTGCCCCGACGCCGAGGCGAAGAACTCCTCGGATTTCGAGCGGCGGCGCGACAGCACGCTCTTGAGCCGGCGCTCGTCGTGGTCGGCGCCGTTACTGGCGGACACCTGCTCGCGGATCAGCGGCCACAGCCGCTGCGCGCCCGGATCGAGATCCTGCAGCACCATTCCGTAGAAGCGGCTCGTGCCATCCCGCCGCGACGCCACCCACCCATCGTCTGCCAGCGTCTTGAGGTGACGGCTGACGGTGGATTGCGGCAGTTGCAGCACCGAGCAGATCTCGCTCACGGTCAACTCGTGCCGCTCGAGCGGCAGGAGCATCCGGCAGCGGATGGGGTCGGCGAGGGCCGCCATGTGGTCGAGGATCTGTGTATTCATCGCTATCGTGGCGAAACCCTATCGTGGCGACAAACCTTTAGGTTTGTCGGTGTATCCGTCAATCCGGATGAATGAATCATACTCACCCGGGTAAGCGGCCGTCAAGCCATGGCAGTATCGAGGGCATGCGAAACCGGGTTGGCGCGCTGGCTCTACTGCTGGGGTTGTCCGTGGTGGCTCTGAAAGCCGCCGAAGACAACGACAAATACTGGGCGCAGTGGCGGGGACCCTACATGACGGGGGTCTCGAACACCGCCAAGCCGCCGCTCGAGTGGAGCGAGACAAAGAACGTCAAGTGGAAGGTCGAAATCCCCGGCCGCGGCTCGTCGTCGCCGGTGGTCTGGAACGATCGCGTCTTCCTGCTCACGGCTATTCCGGTCGGCGTGAGCGGCCCCGCGCAGCATGCACCGCGCGGAGCGCTGCCGCAGCGCGGCGTGCACCAGTACAAGGTGCTCGCGCTCGATCGCAAGACCGGCAAGACGCTCTGGGAACACGTCGCGCGCGAAGAAGAGCCGCACGAAGCCGCGCATGGCGACAACGGCACATGGGCCTCGAGCTCCGCGATTACTGACGGCCAGCACGTGTTCGCGTATTTCGAATCACGCGGGCTCTATGCCTACGACATGACCGGCACGCTGATCTGGCAGGCCGACTTTGGCGACAAGAAGATGCGCAGCCAGTTCGGCGAGGGGTCCACGCCGGTCCTGCACGGCAACACGCTGGTCGTGGTCTGGGATCATCTCAATCAGCCGTCCTACGTGATTGCGCTCGACAAGACCACCGGCAAGGAGCTGTGGCGCGTCGATCATCCGGAGATGGACACCTGGGCCACACCCCTGGTGGTTGAACACAACGGGCGCCGGCAGGTGATCGTCAACGCGATGACTCGCGTGCGCAGCTACGATTTGGAGACGGGCAAGATCGTCTGGGAGGGTCCGGGCACGACGATGAACGTGATTCCGTCGCCGGTGTCCGGCAACGGCATGGTGTTCATCATGAGCGGCTTCCGCGGCAACAACCTCAAGGCCATCAAGCTCGCGGATGCGAAGGGCGATATCGCGACCACCGGCGCGATCGCGTGGCAGCTCGATCGCGACACGCCGTATGTCCCGTCGCCGCTGCTCTACGGCAACATCCTCTACTTCCTGAAGACGAACAACGGATTACTGTCGGCGTTCGACGCCGCCAGCGGCAAGCCGCACTACCAGGTCCAGAGAATCGCCAAGGCCACCGGCGAAGTCTTCAGCTCACCGGTCGGTGCCGACGGCCGCGTCTACATCACCAGCCGCGACGGCGTCACGACCGTGATCAAGCACGGGACGACCTACGAAGTGCTGTCCGAAAACACGCTCGATGACGGCTTCGACGCCTCCCCGGCGCTGGTCGACAACGAGATCTTCCTGCGCGGTTATCGCTACCTCTATTGCATCGGCGGCTGAGTCGTAGAGTGGTCTGACCCCGCCGTGGCCGCGGACCGGCAGCAGCCGGCCCCGCTACGCGACGAGAGGGTTGCTTTGAGCAAAAAGCGTTGGGCCCAGCTCATGAAGCGCCACGTAAGCTCACCGCTTTTTCTCAAAGCAACCTCTCGTCGCGTCTACGCGCCCTCCGGCTGCGACCCGGTGCCGATGCGTGGGCGGGGCACGGGGAGGTATCTCCCGGCGTTCGCTCTCGCTCGACGGTCCGCCTTCGCGCGGTCGCGCTTCGGCGAGACAGGCAAAACGTCGCCATCAGCGGCGGGTCACGCTGCCGGAGGGCGCGTCGACGCGACGAGGGGTTGCTTTGAGAAAAAGCGGTGAGCTTACGTGGCGCTTCATGAGCTGGGCCCAACGCTTTTTGCTCAAAGCAACC
>JANOZI010000229.1:0-2146 GCA_031429375.1 Acidobacteriota bacterium
AACCATCTTCGACAACAGCAGCTTCGCCGCTTCGACATTCTGGGTCCGGCCGGGCCGTGCCAGGAACGCCACCAGCGCGGCCCGAATCGAGAAGTCATCGAAATCGCCGAGCTGCTCAATTCGCTCGAGCGGATCAACCTGATCGAATGCTGTCAGGTACAGCAACGCCTCGGTGCGAACGTCGAGGCTCGGATCGCTGAGCAACCGTTCGACGTCGGCCTTGACCGAGCCGTCGCCCGCACGCGTCAATAACGCGATCGCCTGCTTGCGGATCTCGGGCTGCTCGTGATGCAACAGGCCGCGCACCGCAGGGTGCACCTTGCGGTCGTGCGCCATCTCGAACAGGCTGAGGGCATACGCAATCTCGCGGGTGCTGCCCTTCAGTCGCGACGAGATCAGCCGCGTTGCGTCGCGCTCGATCACCGGCACCGAGGCACGTTCGAAATCGACGCGATGCTGATGGATGCTTTCGCGCAGGTTCTCGACGTACTGGCGGCGCGCGACGTAGGCCGCGCCGACCCAGGCGAGCACCAGCACCATTCCGATCCACGCCATGTCGAGTGGCGACCAGCCCAGCGCCGCCGCAAACGCCAGCACCAGCAGGCCGCCGGTCGCATCCCCGAGCCGGTAGACGACGGTGTCGATGAACGACTTGACGCGGAACGTGTGGCCGGCCGGCACCGGCAGGTAGAGCAGTTCCACCGTGGCCTTGTCGATCGAGTAGCGCAGCACTTGGTCGCTGGCCTTGAGCATGGCGGCGGCGACGAGCGTGCCGAGGATGACGATGCCGGCCTGGCCCATCATCATCGCGGTCGGCACGATGAACAGGGCCGCGCCGACGCCGGCGGTGCGCAGCACGCGCCCGGTCAGCAGCAACTGCAGCACCAGCGACACCAGGCCGGCAATCATGTTGAAGGTGCCGAAGAACATCGCCAGATCGTCGGTGCCGGGAATGGCCGCCTTGGCGATCGCCTTGAACTGCCAGCCCGCCACCGTCGTCGCCACCGCCGAGATCAGCACGAGCCAGGCGATGGCGCGCAGGTACGGCGATTCACGGATCAGCCCGAGGCTGGTCCACAAGCCGCCGGTCTGGCGATCGCTGCCGGTCGCCGGCTGGCCGTCGCCGAGATACGAGGGCCGATGGCGCCAGATGTAGACGACGAGCGCCGAACACGCCAGCAGCGAGAGCGCGACAAACCCGAGCATGCTCTCGGTGCCGAAGCGCGCGACCGCGGTGCGCGTCGCGAGCCCGCCGACGATCCAGCCGAGAATGGCGCCGCTGCCAATGAAGCCGAACGAGCGCTTGGCTTCGCGCGTGGTCATCACGTAGTTGGCGAGCGTCCAGACCTGCGACGGCGCGAGCACCGAGAACACGCCGACCCACACGTACAACACGATGAAGAGCAGGTCCGACTCGATCACCGAGACCGCCGCCCACCACCAGAACACCAACGCGTTGCTGGCGAAGAACAACAGGTTGCCGACCAGCAGGTTGCGGAGGTTGGTGCGGTGGCCGATGCGGATGTACAGCCCGGCGACGATGCCAACCAGGGCGGCGATCGCAATGTCGACGTAGGGCAGGTCGGTGGCGCGGTAGCGGTCCAGGAACAGCGCATCGCGCGCCGCCTTGCTGGCGACGCTGCTGGCCATGGTCAAAAACAGGTAGCCGAAGAAGGGGAAGGCCCGCCGCAGTTCCTGACCGGTGAGGCCGAGCTCACGTTCAGCAAGACTCAGCATCGGCGGCGTTTGGAGTTTACCTTAGGATAAGATTCCCCCACTCTTGCTAAACCGACTCCTGCGCCCGATCGTCCAGCTGCGCGAAGGCGAAGCCACCACCGCGATGCTGATGTTCCTGTACGCCTTCCTGGCGATGACCAGCTACAACATCGTCAAGCCGATCACCCGATCGGAATTCATCACCAGCCTGGGCGCCGACAACCTGCCCTACGTGCAGTTCGTCGTGGGGATCTTGATTGGCTTCCTGATGCAGGGCTACACCGTGCTGATGCGGCCGGTGCCGAGGCGGTGGACGATTCCGGTGACCCAGGCGGGCATGGCCGGCCTGCTGGTGTTGTTCTGGTTCCTGTTCACGACGATCGGCCAGGACTGGATCGCCGTCGGCTTCTACGTGCTCGGCTCGATCCTC
>JANOZI010000230.1:0-2447 GCA_031429375.1 Acidobacteriota bacterium
AAGGCGGTCGCACTGCTGCACGCCAAGGCGCAAGGGCCCAAATCGCTCGGCGTCGACCCCGCGACGAGTCAGCACGTCTACGTGATGCATGGCCGCTTCGGCGCGTACGTCCAGCTCGGCGAAACGCCGGAGGATCGCGACGAGAAGCCGCGCCGCGCCTCGCTCGGCCGAGATGAAACCGAAGACACCATCACGCTCGACGTCGCCTTGAAGTTGCTGTCGCTGCCGCGCGCGCTCGGTACCGGGGACGACGGCGAACCGATCCTGGCCAACGCCGGACGCTTCGGCCCGTACGTCAAGCAGGGCACGGAATTCCGTTCGCTCGAAGAGACCGACGACGTGTATACGGTGACGGTGGAGCGCGCGAAGGAATTGCTGGCGCAGCCCAAGAAGTCGATGCGACGCGCCCGCGCCGCGCCGAAGGAGCTGAAGTCGCTCGGCAAGCATCCCGACAGCGGCGAAGTGGTCCGCATTCTCGACGGTCGCTACGGGCCGTACGTGACCGACGGCGCGACCAACGCCTCGGTGCCGAAGGGCACGCAGGTCGAATCGGTGACGATGGACTCGGCGGTGGCGCTGCTGGCCGAGCGCGCGGGGATGTCGAAGAAGAAGCCCGTGCGCGGCCGTAAGACTGCGGCCAAGGCCACAACCAAGAAGAAAGCGGCTCCGAAGAAGAAGACGGCGTAGCCTCCCCAGGGCTCAGGGTTCAGGGGGTTCAGCCTGAACCCGCCGATACGTCAGCCTGTAGAGAGGATAGGATTGCGCGCGTGGGCGAGACGCGCGTCGACCTCCAGCACCTCCTCGAAGACCTTCGTGACGCCTACACCGGGTCGCTCGAAGAAACCATCGTGACCGAGATTATCGCCAACGCGCTCGATGCCGGTGCCGCGACGATTCAGATCTCGGTCAGTGCCCCGACATCGGCTTTGACGATCGTTGACGATGGCCGCGGGATGCAGCGCCGCGAGCTGGCTCGCTATCACGACATTGCGGCCAGCACGAAGCGTCGAGGCGAAGGCATCGGGTTCGCCGGCGTGGGCATCAAGCTGGGCCTCCTGGTGTCGAGTGAGGTGCTCACCGAAACCCGCCGCGCCAGCAGTCATGTGGCATCGAGTTGGTCGTTGACGTCGCGCTACCGCGCGCCGTGGAAGTGGGTGCCGCCGCCCGGCCTGACGACGACGCGCGGGACGGCGGTGCGGCTCACGCTGGCAAACCCGCTCTCGCCGCTGCTCGATGCGGGCTTTCTCGAGGATGCCATCCGCCGGCATTTCGAGCCGCTCTTCGAGCCGGTGTTCGCCGCCATTCTCGGGCGTCACTATTCGCGTAGCGTGACCGTCCACATCGACGGTCGCAGGCTTGCGCCGATCGGCACCACCGCGGCGGACGTGGTGCCGGTGTCCATTCGGATGGCGCGCCGGCGCACGCCCTCCGCCGTCGGTTACCTCGCCCGCCACGACGCGCCGCTGCCGAGTGAGCGCCGTGGCATCGCCATCAGTACGTTTGGCAAGGTCATCAAACGCGGCTGGGATTGGCTGGGACTGACGCCCGCGGCGTCCGAACACGTCACGGGGCTCGTCGAAGTGCCAGACCTGTCGGAATGCCTCACGCTCAACAAGAACGATCTGCTGCGCACGGGTCCTCGCGGCGCGACCTACCTGGCGTACCGCAAGGCGCTGCAGGAGGCGGTGTCGCGACAGCTCATTGCGTGGAGCGACGCGCCATCGGATGCGCCGGCGGCGCCCAAGCCCGCGCGACTCGATCGCGATCTCGAACGCGTGCTCGAGGATCTGGCCGGCGAGTTTCCCTTGCTTCAAGCCCTGGTCGAACGGCGGCCTGGCGGCCAGAAACGCTTGCCGATCGAGGACGGGCGCGAGGGCAGCGCCATGCGCCCGTTGTTCTCGCTCATCCGAAAGGCCGAGGCCGGGCGTGACGCCGTGCAGACTCCGGACGAGCTCACGTCTGTTCCACCGGCGTCCAACCCGTCGCCGGCATCGGACAGCGCGCCGCCGGAACTCCCCCGCAAACCGACGGCGGAGCACGAGACGGCGGCTCTGCCTGGATCAGGCACCACGCAGCGCCGCACCCAGTACGGCCTGTCGCTCCAATTCGAGGCGCGTCCAGACGATGAGGAACTGGGGCGGCTGGTCGACAGCACGATCTGGGTGAACGAGTCGCATCCGGCGTACCGCCGGGCGCTGTCGTCGCGATCGCTCGGCTATCACCTGGCGCTGACGGTGGCTCTCGCCCTCGCGCCGCTGGCGGTCACGCCGGCGGAGGAGCACGGGTTTGTGACAAAGTTTCTCGCCGAATGGGGGAATGTGTCGGGAGCGCGAACGCGCCGCGGCGCGCGACGGCAGCGACCTTCACGATCGAGAGGCCGTGCCCCGTCGTGAAGCGCTTCAGCGGAACAGCTTGTGTAGGGGCAGACCCCAGCCGGGCAGGAGCGG
>JANOZI010000231.1:0-2217 GCA_031429375.1 Acidobacteriota bacterium
CCGCTGGCGCGGCACGCCGCGATCATGCGGTCGCACTCGGCGGTGTTCATCGCCATGGGCTTCTCACACAGCACGTGCTTGCCCGCCTCGGCCGCGGCAATGGTCTGGCCGGCGTGCCAATGCACGGGCGTTGCAATGTAGACGCCATCGATCTCCTCGTCGGCGATCAGATCCTGCCAATCTCCGTACGATCGCTTCGCGCCCACGCTTGCGGCAAACGATGCGGCCAGCTCCGCGCGCGCTCGCGCGACGGCCAGCAGTTCGCTCCCGGGTGTGTCGCGGAGGGCCGCGGCCACCCGCTTCCGCACGATGTCGCCCGCGCCCAGCAGGCCCCAGTGAAACATCCGGCGCCATTCTACTGGTGTGCCGTCGGTCAGGACTGTTGAGCTTGTAACTTGAAGCCTTGATAGGGGAAACGCCCGAGCGGCGGTTGCCGCTTCGGGCGTCTCAGCGCGCATATCGCGCATCCCGGCAGGAGCCGGGACTTATTTCGTGCGTGTCGCTAGATTTGGCCTTGCGCGCGCGACCGTGCCAACTTTCGCGCGGTTACGCGCCTTGATGGTCCGGCGGAGTGTTCATGCAACCTCCTTTGTGAGTATCCGAACAGTACGCGGCCGCCGGCGGCCACGCCGGTTGCGACGGCGCATGAGGTGCACCTCCGATGGTGTAAGAAGCGTGGCTACCTCTGTGATACGCCTCGGGACCGCTGATGTCAAGCTCGACGAACTGACATCCACTCGCGTGGCTACGCCGGCTTGGCGCGAAGCACGCCGAGCTGCATCAGCATGCCGGTTGAAATCGACGCGGACGGTCTGTGGTTCGACGGCCTTGAACACATCGACGTACGACTTTTCGACCTGCGCCCGGCCTTCAGCGTGCGGAAGATCGGACTGACCGCGACGCAGTCGTCGGTAAAGCAGGCGCCGAGCGTCGCGGCGTTGTCACGCGTGGGCAGATTGATCGAGGAACGACCGAACCTTGTCGTTGGTCATGATCACGGCTTCGCGCTGGTTGGTTGACCGCTCCCCGGACGCCAGATTCCAACGCCGTTCTCGTAGCGAATCGCGGTACCGAGCTCGCCGGAGAGGCGGATCATCCGCTCGATGATCGTCCGGCCCGTGGCCTCATCCGCCATCCGCGGCGTACCCCTCTGCGATCGCGGCGCCTTCTGGCCCAATTCGATCGGGTAGAGCTTGATCTCGCTGACCTGCGTGCCTGAAAAGGTCGGGACCGCGACGACGCTTTCGTACCACACCGGGCTCGACGGGAATCCCGACGTGCCGCCCTTGAAGCGCGCGTCGTACAAGTCGGCCGAGAGCGCCGTGGCCGGCAGATCGAACTGCTCGTAGTGATCCGAGGGCATCGGGTCGATCGTCTCGTTCTGGAAAACAAAGTTGCCCAGGCTGTAGAAGATCGGCTTGCCCTTGTAGACCTCGATGCCGCGCAACTGATGCGGGCCGTGTATCACGTAGGTCGTGCCACCGGCGTCGAGGCACTTCTTCACGAACGCCCGCAGCCACTCGGGGGGCTCCACCGAATCGTTGCCGGGTTCATGCGAGTGGCTGGTGACAATCACGTAGTCGGCCATCTGGGCGGCATTGCGCACCTCGCGCAGGATCCGAGCCTCGTCACGCGGGTCGACCGTTTCGACCAGGCGATTCGATGCGCCCGGCTCGACGAGCGTGCCGAAGAACCGGAACGCGGCGCGGGCATCCTGAGGCACACGCATCCCCAGGCGCTGGGCGGCCGTCCGCAGCGACTGGAGCGTCTCCGGGTCGGCGGTGTACTTGCGGTCCACGCGCAAGGCGTTCAGCCCGGGACGCCCCATGACGTCGTCGCGCGCCTCGCCGGCGCGCGACATGGGCGTGAAGGTGGTCGCGAGCCCGATCAGGGCGATGCGCCCCCTGGGCGTGTCGAAGTAGCCGGGGCGACTGGCCTGTCCCAGTGTCATTCCGCTGCCGGCGTGCACGAGGCCCGCTTCGTCGAGTAGCGCGTTGGTGAGGCGCATACCCTCGACGCCGTAGTCGGTGGTGTGGTATTGGCGCGGTTGAACAAGTCGAATCCCATGGCTTTGAGATCGTGTGCCGCCTCGGGTGGTCCGAGTTCCCAGTTGCCGCCGTTCTCCACTTCCGGCCAACCCTTGAAGCCCGTCAGCCGGAACAACGAGATCTCCAGATTGAGGAACGCGGCATCGGCGGCGCGAATGATCTCCGTCAT
>JANOZI010000232.1:0-2712 GCA_031429375.1 Acidobacteriota bacterium
GGGCGGCCGAGAACATGGCAAAACGTCCGGCGACGCAGCCGGATGTAAAGAAATCACATCACGTTCGATCGGAAACTATTCACAAACCGGAGACACTCAAATGCGTAAGCTCACGAATCTCGGATCCGCTCTCGTCGTCGCCTCGCTGGTCGCGGCCGGCATGGTCACCTTCAACGCGCCGATCGCGGCATCGGATTTCAGCGCTCCCTCCTCGACCACGGTGTGCGCCCTGCTGAATAGGGCTGAGGCCGCGGCTCAGACGTTGCCGAACGGCTACGTCAAGAGCGCTGTGCTCGCAAAGATCGCCGCCGCCAAGACGACGTACAACTGCGGCGCCTAAGCGCGACAAACGGGTTCAAGGCGGGGTGGGCATACCACTCCCGCCTTCGGACTTTACTCTTGGAAGTCTATCGGTGCCATTCGAGAGGTTCTCGAGGACGCTGATGGCACTGCGGCAAGCGACTTGAAGTCCCGTTCCGATCCTGATCACGAACCAGAGCTTGGGAGTTTGTCCTACAGCGCGTCCCTGGCCCCACCCCGGCAAGGCGGAACCCCGCCACGAATAAAGTCGTCGCCGACGAAGACACATCCACGAGTAAGCCAGCTAAGTCGTTGAAACAAGGGCGTCACACGGCTGGCAGAAAACTCGCTATAGCACCCACATGCAAGTTCTGGCGACCCGTCGAAGGGGCCGGAGCTTGTCAATAACATTCACATCGGATCGACCTCGCTCCGAAGGAAGCGATCTCGCATGAAGCTCGCCATCTTCGCCATGATCACAGTCGCCGCGTCCGGCGGCGCTCTCGCTATGCCCGTGTCGGTAAGCTGGGGGCCGCCAGTCGGTGCACAGCCAGAGGCGCTCATAATGGGGGCCAGCCTCCTGGTACTCGCGTCCATCCTGCGCCACGGGTCCCTGCAGAAAAAAACGAAGTAGAAAAAAAATAGGTCGTCTCCCAGAGGTTTCAATATTTCCTAGGCTTTCTCAGTCCCCCCGACCCAATCCACAAATAATTAACGTCCGACCCGCCCAAACGGTCAATTACTCACTTGACTCATCACAACCCTCAAGTGTAAAAAGAGGCTCCTTCTGTCATATCACAGGAAGACTTTACGCCCCCTTGGGGGCGAAGGCGCGTGCGTGGACAATTACCCTCGGTTTATCGGAGCAAGCCCGGCCATTCGAGAAGTCCTCGAGGACGCTGATGCCATAGCGGCAAGCGACTCGAAGGTGCTCATCTCGGGTGAGAGCGGCGTCGGCAAAGAAGTGCTGGCCCGCCTGATCCACGGGCGGAGCCGGCGGCGGCATGCGCCGCTGTGCACGATCAATTGCGCCGGCGTGCCCGAAGGCCTGCTCGAGACCGAATTCTTCGGACACGTGCGCGGCAGCTTCACCGGCGCGGACCGCGATCGTATTGGGTTTCTCGAGTCGGCCGACAACGGCACGGTCCTGCTCGACGAAGTCGGCGAGATGAGCCTGCGCATGCAGGGCATGCTGCTGCGGTTCCTCGAGAACGGCGAGATTCAGCGCGTCGGTTCCGAGAAGGCCCGCACCATCGTCGACGTGCGCGTGATCGCGGCGACCAATCGCGACCTGCTCGAGCAGGTGGGGCGCAAGGAATTCCGCGAAGACCTCTACTACCGTTTGAACATCGTGCACCTCGTCGTGCCGCCGCTGCGCGAGCGGCGCGAAGACATCGAGCTGCTGTTCAATCACCACCTCGCGATGTTGAGCCGCCAGGCGGGGCTGAAGGAGCCGCAGGTCAGCCGCGAGGCGATGGACGTGCTCGAACAGTACGACTGGCCGGGCAACGTGCGCGAGTTGCGAAACGTCGTCGAACGCGTGCTGTTGCTGCGCCCGGGCGCGATCGTCACCGCGGCGAATCTGCCCTTGACGCCGCGGCGCAAGACGCAAACACTCGCGGCGGCGGCGGCGACCACCGAATCGTTCCAGGACGGGTGCTTCCGCAAGATGGCCGAGGGCGGCGCGTCGTTCTGGACCGTGGTCTACGAGCCGTTCATGAGCCGGGACATGACGCGCGAGACGGTGCGCCACATCATCCTGCGCGGCTTGCAGCAGACCAAGGGCAGCTACCGCCTGGTCGCGCAACTGCTCAACCTGCCGCCCGAAGACTACAAGCGCTTCATGAACTTCCTCCAGAAGCACGAGTGCCTGATCCCGTTCCAGGGCTTCCGGGTCCTGCCCGGCAAGCGCGACCGCATTCCGGTGCACGCCGAAGAAGAGCGCCGGGCCAGCATCCTCTAAGAGCCTGTCTCAGTTGACAGTTTCCAGTTGCCAGTTAACAAAACAAGCCTTCCTGTTAACTGGCAACTGTTAACTGGCAACTGTTAACTGTTAACTGCCTCTCGAAGTCGCCCCCGGCGGGGCCTCGTCCGCGCCCGGGTTGACACTCGTTTCCCCGTCCGCTATCATTAGCAGTCGTTCGCATCGACTGCTAGCTCCAAGGGTAGCCGACTGCCAAGAAACATCACGCTTCACCTAACCAGTAACGCAGAGACGGAGAGCAACACATGGCTTTAAGACCGCTCCACGACCGTATCCTCGTGCAGCGCACGGAGGAAGAAGAGCAGAAAGTTGGCGGCATCATCATTCCCGACTCGGCCAAGGAAAAGCCGCAGCAGGGCAAGGTGGTAGCCGTCGGCAATGGCAAGGCCGACAAGGACGGAAAGCGGATCCCGCTCGACGTCAAGGAC
>JANOZI010000233.1:0-2755 GCA_031429375.1 Acidobacteriota bacterium
TACAACACGTTCGGGACGAAGGTCTTCGCGTATTGATCCATGACCGCCGGCCCCTCGGGTAGCGGCGCTTCGCCGGCGGCGGGCACCAGCGCGACGATCGAGCCGCGCGGCGCCGTGCCGGCGACGACTCCGGGGCCCGCCGCCGAGGGCTCCGCGGCCGCGGCCGGCGGTGTGTGAGGCGTCGAACATGCCGCCAGCGCAAGTAAGACCGTTAGCAGAAGCGGCTCTGGCCTCAATCCTCGGTCAATCTATCACCAGAGCCGCCCTGCCGACGCTTACTTCTTCTCCGGGACGTTGCCGTGCTCGTCGTACTCGTCTGCGGCGATCGGCGTGCCGGCCATGGGCCCTACGCCGGCGCGGCCGGGATGGGACGGGATGTTGATCTCCACCGACGCGACGTTGTTCGAATAATCGGATTCTTCGAGTTGATGGCACTGGCCCGTCAGCGGATCCTTCGATCGCGGGCAGCCGCCCTTCTTCACGGTGTACGCCGGGTTGACGTGCACCTGAATGATGTACTTGCCCGGCGGCACGGGCTCCTGGCCGTCGCCGCCGTCCAGCACGAAATATTGGCCGCCGAGCCAGAAACGGTAGGTATCGGCCCATCCATGGCTGATGCCCTGGTTGCCGGCGCGCGTTGTGGATCCGCAACTGCGGAACAACCACGCGCGCGGGGCCTCTTCACCCAGCCACGCCGGGTTCGGGTCGGTGTCGAGCATGCAGAACCCCCGCTTCGCCGCGCGCCACACTTTCCCAGTACGGGGATCGATCAGCCGGTATTCCGCGTAGTGCTTGAAGTGATAGTGCCCATGGCAATCGGCAAACTCGTAGAGCCCATCGCCGGCCGCGATGTGTTCGTTCGGATCGCCAATGTAGATGTCGGCGTCGCCGATGTTGGGGGTCATCACCGTAAACCGCAGAATCCGCCGAACGCCGGGGGTGACGCCGCCTTCGATCACGCTGCAGAAACCGGCTGGGAGATTCTCGTCGCGCACCACCCACTGACTGGCCAGCATGTCCTGACGGACAATCAGATCGGGCTGCCCATCGAGATCGATCTCCCGGCTGCTCTGGGCCGAGGGACGGCTGCCGATCGCGACGGCAGCCACGAGAACGGTCAACCAAGCACTGACAACGAACCGGATGCGTGAACGTGGCACAGGTCACCCCCTTTGATGATGGGCGCTACTATCCCAGCCTGACCTAGGCAAGTCAATCGCGCCGCACCAATCGGCGCGCAACATCCCGCGCTGGCACCGCCGACTGATTGTGTATTAGCATCCGCCGTGATCGGTACTGATCTGACCCGTTGTAGAGGAGGTGGATAATGAGGCGCGTTCTTGTCATGACGCTCGTCCTGATGGCCCTTGGCGTGCTGCCCGCGTTCGCGCAAGGCGATCGCGGTCAAATCGCAGGCTTCATCAAGGACCAAACCGGCGGGGTGATCCCGGGGGCCACGGTCACGGCTATCAATAGCCAGACCCGCCTGACGTGGTCGGCGGTCACGGATAGCCGCGGCTACTACGTGTTTCCAGCGCTGCCGCCCGGCGGGTACGAACTCTCGGTGGAGCTGCAGGGTTTCAAGCGCTGGGTGCAGACCGGCATGACCCTCGACGCCTCGTCCAACGCCTCGATGGACGTGACGCTCGAAACCGGCGGGCTCACCGAAACCGTCTCGGTGACGGCTGAAGCCACGCCGCTCCAGACCGATGTGGCGGTCCGCAAGACCGTCGAAGCCAAGGACATCGAGCTGATGTCGTTCTCGGGTCGCAATCCGATCGGGGTCGTGAGCCTCAAGGCGGGGGTGATGGGCGGGAATTTCAACAGCCGCGGCTTCGATGACCTGGGCAACGGCGGTTTCAACATCAACGGCAGCCGTGCCGATGAGAACACGATCTCCGTCGACGGGGCCACCGCGATCCGGACGCGATCGAGTGGCGCCATCATCGGCATTCAAAACGTCGACGCCGTCCAGGAGGTCCAGGTCCTCACGGCCAACTACCTGCCGGAGTACGGGCGTGCCAGCGGCGGCCAGATCCGGTTCGTGACCAAGAGCGGCAGCAACCGGTACAGCGGAAGCGGGTCGATCTTCTATCGCGACGAGTCGTTGCAGGCCAACACCTGGACGCGCAATCGCAGCACGAACCCGTCCGAGAGCAGCGGCCCGGCGCCGTTCGACTACCAGCAGTACGCCTACACGCTCGGCGGACCGATACCGGGACGCCGGATGAAAGACCGGTTCTTCTTCTTCGTCGCGCAGGAGTACGTCGATTACTTCGAGCTTGCGACCAATACGGCGACGGTGCCGACCGAACTGATGCGGCGCGGCGACTTCAGCGAGCTGCTCAACCCGAATAACGGATTCTTTTCTGGCGCGCGCGTCATTACCGATCCGCTCACGGGCCAGCCGTTTCCGAACAACGTCATCCCGCAAGCGCGGCTGTCGCCCAACGGTCTGGCGTTGCTGAACACCTACCCGATTCCGACGGCGGGGTTCCGGCAGGGCACGGCAAACCTGATTCAGACCAGCGACAACCCGCGGAAGCAGCGCAAGGATACGATCCGTCTCGATTACCGGCTCAACGGCTCACACCAGCTCACGTATCGATACTCGGCGTCAGACTGGACCGCCGTTGATGCGTTCCGCGGCACCTTTCCCTTCGCGCGGACCGATTGGAGCCGGCCCAATGCCACTCAGATTGCGACCTGGACCGCCACGCTGCGTAACAACCTGCTGAACGAGGCGAGCTATTCG
>JANOZI010000234.1:0-12041 GCA_031429375.1 Acidobacteriota bacterium
GACTCCACCAGCAGCGTGATGATGCGCGGGTCGGCCAGTTCGGCGGCCTGCTGGGCCACGCCGTAGGCGCGCTCGAGATGAACCGCCATGTCGCGAGGGTCATTGGTCGCGGCGAAGGTGTCGAAGAAGGTGCGCCTCGCCAATGCCGCCAGCCGCGACGCGTCGGATGCCACCCCGTGACGAATGACCTGCCGTGAGCGAGCCCCAGCGCCGTCGCCGGTCGAGCGAGTGGAGTCGGCCACGTCCGAATCGTAACCGAGGTGGAACCCGGGGAGCCTCCGGGCCGTAATTGGTGTCTAACGCCACCAGGGTCTCTGAAGGGTGAGGAGAACCACGCCATGGGTTTATGGGAAGACGTTCGTTTTGCCGCCCGTCTGCTGGTCAAGGACAAGTGGTTCACCCTGGTCGCGGCGATCGCGCTCGCACTTGGCATCGGCGTCAACGCCACGGTGTTCACCTTCGTGAACGCGGTGCTGATCCGCGGCCTCCCCATCGAGGACCCGGACGAGGTCATGGCGCTCGACTCGCGCGACCCGGTGCGCAATCGCAACATGGGCGTGTCGTACCTGGATTACCGCGATTGGAAGGACTCGACGCGCACGTTCGCGTCGCTCGCCGCCTTCACCGGCAATACCGCGAACGTCAGCGACGAGGGCAAGCTGCCCGAGCGCTACAGCGGCGCCTTCGTCACCGCCAACACGTTTCACATCATGCGGCAGCGGCCCACGCTCGGGCGGGATTTCCTGCCCGAGGACGATCGCCCCGGCGCCCAGGCGGTGGTGCTGCTCGGCCACGGCGTCTGGCAAACCCGCTACGGACTCGACCCGAACATCGTTGGCCGAACGGTACGGATCAACGACGTGCCCTCCGTCGTCATCGGCATCATGCCGGAAGGGTTCAAGTTTCCCTTCAACTCGGATCTCTGGCAGCCGCTGGCGATCGTCAACGGCATCCAGGAGCAGAAACGCAACGCCCGCGGCCTCCAGGCGTTCGGCCGGCTCGCCCCGGGCGTGACGCGCGATCAGGCCCAGGCCGAATTGATCAACGTCGGCAGCAAGCTCACCGCTGACTACCCCGACACCAACAAGGACGTGCAACCGAGGGTACGGACCTTCAACGAGAGCCAGAACGGCGGACCGATTCGCACCGTGTTCCTGTCGTTGATGGGCGCCGTCGCGTTCGTGCTGCTGATCGCGTGCGCCAACGTCGCCAACCTGCTGCTCGCGCGATCGACCCAGCGCGGCCGCGAGATCTCGGTGCGGATCTCGCTGGGCGCAACCCGGTGGCGCGTGATCCGCCAGCTCCTGATCGAGAGCGTGCTGCTGGCCCTGATCAGCGGCGCCATCGGCCTCGCCATTTCGCTGGTCGGCATCCGGCTGTTCGACCAGGCCACGCAGGATGTCGGCCGTCCGTACTGGATCCAATTCACGATGGACCGCGCCGTGTTCGGCTACCTGGCCGCGATCTGCCTGGGCACCGGCATCATCTTCGGATTGGCCCCCGCACTCCACGTCTCGAAGACCGACGTCAACGAGGTGTTGAAAGAAGGCGGACGCTCGGGCACCGCCGGCATTCGCGCGCGCCGCTGGACCAGCTCGCTGATCGTCGCCGAGCTGGCGCTCACCGTGGTGCTGCTCGCGGGCGCGGGCTTCATGATGCGCAACTTCCTGACCATGTACAGCATGGATCTCGGCATGGACACGTCGAAGCTGCTGGTTATGAGGCTGGCGCTGCCCGAACGGAAGTACCCCGCGCTCGAACAGCGCCTGGCGTTCTATCAGCAGATCGAGGATCGGCTGAAGGCGAACCCGCGCATCGAGGCCGTGACCATTGCCAGCAACATCCCCCTGCAGGGCGGCTTCATGCGTCGCCTGACGCTCGACGGCAAGCCGCTCGAGCAGGGCCAGCAGGCCCCCGAAGTCACGATGATGACGATCGATCCGCGGTATTTCGACACGGTCGGCCTGCCCCTCATCCGCGGCCGCGGCCTCACCGACGAAGACGGCATGACCGGGCGCGAGAGCGCGATTATCAACCAGCAGTTCGCCAAGCTGCACTTTCCGAATGAAGATCCGATCGGCCGGCGGATTGTCCTCAACATGGATCTGCAGGGCGGCGCGGCGCCGACCAACGGCATCCCGACGTCGCTCACCGCAACAGTCGTCGGCATCGCCCCCAACGTGCGCCAGCGTAACTTTCAGAATGCCGAGACCGACGCGGTGGCGTACCTCCCCTTCCGCACCGACCCGCGCGCGTTCATGACGCTGCTGGTCCGCAGCCAGGGTGACCCGAACGCGATGGCGCCGATCCTGCGCGAAGAAGTCCGCGCCATCGACGCCGACCTGCCGCTGTTCGGCATCAGGACGATGGATCAGGAGCTGGCGCAGGCGCGGTGGCCGTTCCGCATCTTCGGGACGATGTTCGCGATCTTCGCGTTCATCGCGCTGGCACTGTCGGCGGTCGGGCTTTACGCGGTGACGGCCTACTCGGTAACGCAGCGCACCCAGGAGATCGGCGTGCGCATGGCGCTTGGCGCGCAAAGCAACCAGGTGGCCTGGCTGTTCATGAAGCGATCGTTCATCCTGCTGGCGATCGGGTTGACGCTGGGCGTCGCCGGCGCGTTCGGCGTGGGCCAGCTGTTCTCGAGCACTCAGCTGCTGATCCAGACGAGCGCGCGCGACCCGATCACGATCGGCGGCATCGCGCTGTTGCTGGCCGTGGTCGCGACCGTGGCCAGCGTCTGGCCGGCGCGCCGTGCGACGCGGCTCGATCCGCTGGTCGCCCTCCGCCGTGACTAACGTAGAGGCGGGTCTTAAGACCCGCCTCTACACCCCGATCGCGCGCATCAATTTCTCCGCGGGCGACTCGTCGCCGGGCACGCGCGCCAGGATTGAGGCCAGCACGCCCGTAGTGTTGGCGACGGCGAAACTCAGGCCCTTCAGATTCTTCTCAGGCGGCACGCCGGGAATCGGGCGTGGAAAACCGGAAGCGCGAAACGTCACCGCGCCATCGGGCCCGAACAGCGCGTGCGCCTCGTCGCGCAGGATCGACCAGTCGAGCGACACGCTCCAGACCCCCGGCAAGGATCCAGGTAACCAGCGGGCGCCATCATGGGCGCCAGCGGCGATAACGATCGCGTTGGCGGCTCGAAGCTGCCGAACGACATCGGCAAGCGCCGGCTCGTGATCGGGGTTGAGCGTGCCGAGACTGAGATTGACCAGATGCGCGCCTTCGCGGAGCGCCCACGCGCAGGCCGCGACCAGTGCGACGCCGGTGGCCGCGAGCTCGCGGTCGAAGACCTTGACGGCGAGAATTTCCGCGTCGGGGGCCTTCTCGCGAATCACGGCGGCGACAGCCGTGCCATGACCGAGCCGATCGATGTAGTCGTCGTGCTCGTGGCCTTCCGAATCGATTCCCACCCCGCCGGCCACGCCGTTGACATGTGGATGCGACGCGTGCACGCCGCTGTCGATCACCGCCACGCGCACGGCGCCGGCGGTCACGCCCCGACGCCCGACGGGCGATCGATCTCGAACAGCGTCGCGAACACGCCCGGCCGGGCCGCCAGGTCGCGCGGCCGGCCCTGGTCCACGACCCTCGCGCCATCGAGCACCACCACGTAGTCGGCGGCCATCGCCAGCTCGCGCCGGTGCGTGATCAGGATCGTCGTGCGGCCTCGCATCACCGCCTGGTAACCGTCGATCACCTGGCGCTGCGCCAGCGCATCGAGCGCCGCGGTCGGCTCGTCGAGCACGAGCACCGCGGGATCGGCGAGAAACGCGCGGGCCAGCGCGATGCGCTGGCGCTCGCCCGCCGAGACCGCCAGGCCGCGCTCGCCGACCAGTGTCTGGTAGCCGTTCGGCAACGCGTCGACAAATCGCGCGATGCCCGCGGCTTCGGCGGCCCGCCGCACCTCGGCATCGGTGGCTTCCGGCCTGACGTAGCGAATGTTCTCCGCGACCGTTGCGTGCAGCAGCGTGGGCTCCTGCTCGACCAGCACGACGTGCCGCCGCAGATCCTCGAGCTTCAGGGTGCGCAGATCGTGGCCATCGAGGCGGACGACGCCGCTGTCGGGGTCGAGCATCCGCGTCACGAGGTACGCGATGGTGGACTTGCCGACACCGCTCCCGCCGACCAGCGCCAGCGTCGTGCCACGGCGCGCCACGAACGACACGGCGTCGAGTACGCGCAAGTCTCGCTCGGTGGTAAGGGTGACCGATTCGCACACGATGTCACCCTGCGCGATCGGCAGCGGTATCGCCTCCGGCGATTCGATCACCTCGACCGGCGCATCGAGAATCTCGCGCACGCGGGCCCACGACACGCGCGCGGTGGCCAGGCTCGCATAGAGCCCCATCAACGCCTGGGCCGGCGCAAAGACACGCATCTGGTACGCGAGGAAGGCGCCGAGCGTGCCGAGCGTGAGGGTGCCGTCGATCACCCGCCACCCGCCGTAGAAGAACGCGATCGCCGATCCGATCGACAGCAGCGTGCCGGGCAGCCCGCCGGCGAAATACGTCACGCGCTGCATCTGCATCAACGCCGCGATGAAGCGGCCGTTCAAGCCGCGAAAGCGCGCGCGCTCGCGGCCCTGGGCGTTGGAGGCCACGACCAGCGACATCGCCTGCAGCGTCTCGATCAGGAAGCTGCCGATGTCGGCGCTGCGTTGGCGCAGCTCGGCGACGCGGCTTTCGAGCCGGCGGCGATAGAACCCCAGCGCCACCAGGCTGAGCGGCATCGGCGCCAGCGCAATCAGCGCCAGCCGCCAGTCGAGCCAGAACATCATGACCAGGCTGCCGGCGAGGAACAGGACGTTGCCGACCCATGCCAGCGCCGCTTCCGCCGCGACGCGCTGGATCTCGCTGATGTCGTTGTTGAGGCGCGAAACGATGTCGCCGAGGCGGGTGCGCGCGAAGAACCGCGGCGACAGGCGCTGCAGGTGTTCGTACACCGACAGCCGCATGTCGAACAGGATTTCCGCCGACACGCGCGTGTAGCGAAGGCCGCTGACGACGTTGAGCAGGAAGCCGAACAAGCCCAGCGCGATGAACCAGCCGACCATGCGGCGCAGGGCGCCAAGGTCGCGGCCGATGAGCGCGGTGTCGATCAGGTCCTTCGAAAGATATGGAATGGCCAACGTCGTCGCGGTGCTGATCAGGCTGATCAGCAGCACCAGCACCAGGCGCCGCCAGTACGGAACGAGAAAGGCGAACGCGCGGCGATCCATCGGTACCAGTTGAAAGTTGAAAGTTGAAAGTTGAAAGTTGAAAGTTGAAAGTTGAAAGTTGAAGTTGGAAAGCTTCTTACTTTTCGCTTTTCATTTCTGACCGCTTCGGCAGCACGAACAGCCCGGTGGTTTGATCCGCGTTCATCTCGATGGTGCGCAGCAGTTTGTAGGTCGCGGCATCGTACAGGTCGATGGTCGCGCCGGCCTGGAACACGTAGAGCAGTTTGCCGTTCGACGACACGCGCAGCGCCATACGCGGGCGCCCGGCGAATTCGGTGCGGCCCATCAGCTTGCGCTGCTCGACGTCGAAGGCCCAGAACTCGTAGCGGCCGACCTGCTGCATCAGGCCGTAGCCGCGCTTGCGGTCGGGGGCCATGGCAAAGCTGACGCCTTCGGCGGGGCCAATCGGCGTGAAGTCCACGGTCTTGGCGACGAGGTTGACGCGGCCGATGCCCATGATGCGACGGTTCTGCACCGGATCCTGGGTATTGAAGAGGCCGGTGAAGAACCCGGGGTCCTCGTTGAAGTCGTCCACCGATCCGAAGTTGATCCGCCCCATCCCCGACTCGAGCGGCCGGCTGAGCGCCCAGGTGTCGACTTCGGTGAAGTTCTGCGTCTCGAGAATCAGCACGTCGTCGCCGAAGAAGTAGAGCAGCTTGCCGTCGGGCGAGAACCGGATGTTGACGCCTTCGCGCTCTTCGCCGCGCGGCCAGGGAATGGTGCGGGTGATCTTCTTCTGCGCGAGGTCGTAGAGCTGCAGGCTGATGTCGCCGATCTCCCAGCGATCGATCAGCTTGGTGGCCGAGCGGGTCAGCAGGATCAGGAACCGCTCGAGCGGGTCGACCTGCAAGCCACGGATGCGGGTCTTCTTGCTGCCTTCGCTCAACGTGAAGGTCGAAAGGCTGCTGCGCGACGCGATATCGACGACTTCGACCTTCTCGAGGGTCGAATCGAGCACGTAGAACTTGTTACGGTTCTGCGACAGCGTCAGCGATCGTGGAATGCCGGTCTGCAGCTTGATGTCGCCGATCTTCTGCTCGGTCGCCTCGTCGAAGATCTGCACCGTGCCGGCATAGGTGCCCATGTAGAGCAAGTGGTCGCCGCCGGTCATGGCGGGGCGCGCGGATTTTTGCGCGTCCACGGTCACGGCGCAGACGGCGAGCGCGACGGTGAGCAGAGCCTTCATCACTTCTTCTCGTCCGGGAAAATGAGGTCGATCTTGCGCCAGTCTTTCTGGGCGGCCGCGCACTTCGCCGTCCAGTCGGGCGCGTGGTTCAGCTGATCGGGCACCTGGGCCGGCCAGAAGCAGCCCATGTGGCAGTCGAACAGGTCGCGTTCGACCGGCTGGCACAACCCGGCGGTGCCGCCGTTGCGATCGGCCTCCCATCCCGGCGAGAACACCAGCGAGCAGCCGTTGGGAATGTGCGGCGGATCGGGCTGCTGGGGCGGGCCCTGTTGCAGCGCGATCACGTCTTTCGCGCCCTCCGGGCGCGGGGCTGCCGTCGCCGTCACCGCTTCCATCACAGTGGCCTTGCGATTGATCGCCGTCAAATGTTTCATGACACCTTCTCCGCTCGTTCGTCGTCGAATTGCGCGAGGAAGCCCGGGTTGCGCCCGGCCAGCTCGCCGTAGATCTCGAGGCAGGTGTGCGTCCAGCCCCGGATCCATTCGCAGTAGTGCAGGTTGGGCCGCTCGGTCGAGCCGTAGCGCGTGTTGGCCTCGTGATAACAACCGCCCGCGCAGATCGGCCGCGCCCAGCAGCTCGCACAGTCGGTCTTGTTCGAGATGTGGTGGCTGTCGAGAAACGCCTGCTGCTTGTCCCACGACACGCCGCCGGTGACCGTGCCCAGGCCGTGATCGTCTGAACCGGCAAAGCGGTGGCACAGCGCGACGCGGCCATCGGTCGACACACCCATCAGGCCGATGCCGGCGCCGCACGGGTACGCCTTGGCATGCCCCTGGTGGATTTCCTGCAGCGTTTCGCGGACGTTCGAGAAGCCGTGATGCCGGTTGTTGAGCGAGGCTTCCAGGTATTCGGCGGCGAGCGCGCGGAACTGCTCGAGCAAATGATCGAATCCGCCGTCAGTGATCGCGTAGTCGCGGCCGGGCGCGGTCGTCACCGGGGCGAAGCCGACTTCCCAGAACCCCAGGTCGTCGGACAGGTGCCGATAGATCCGGCTGACGTCGAGCGTCTGCCGCGTCAGCGTCACGCGCGCGCCGATCGGCCGCGAGCGGTGGCGGGCCAGCAGCGCCTTGATCTTCGGCGCCGCCATCGCGTAACTGCCCTGCCCATTGTTGAAGACGCGGAACTTGTCCTGCAGGTCCTCGGGGCCGTCGATCGAGATGGTCACGCCGACGCGCTCGTCAGCGAGGAATTCGATGATGTCGGGCCGCAGCAGCGTGGCGTTCGTCGTCAGGCTGAAGTCCACTTCCTTGCCCACTTCGGCGGCCCGCCGGCGGGCGTAGGCGATGGTCGCCTTCAGCACCGGAAAGTTCATCAGCGTTTCGCCGCCGAAGAAGGTGATGTGCGCGTGTTTGTTCTCGCGCGATTCGCGCAGCGCGAATTCGACGCTGTCGCGCGCCGTCTGTTCGCTCATGAACTTCGGCTGCTCGCCGTTCTCGGTGTCGACGATTTTGTCTTCGCCGTACTCGTAGCAGTAGGTGCAGGCCAGGTTGCACTGGTTGGTGACGTTCACGACGAGCGTCTGAAGCGGCACCGGCCGCAGCGGCACGATCTTCGGGGGAGGTGGCGACAAACCTTCAGGTTTGTCGATCACTTCGCCAACGACACGCACGCGCTGCAATTCAGCGAGCGTGTCTGACACTTCCGCCTGATCGAACCGCCCCGACAGATCGCGCATCAAATCAGCCGTCGCTCGGGGACCGGCACCAAGCTCTGTCATCACTGCTTCGGAACAATCATCGAGCGCAAAAACCGCCGCGCTCGGCACGAGGTAGACGAAGCGGCGGCCCGCTGCTTCGAACGGGTGAAACTCGCGAAGACCGAGCAGGCTCATGGTGCAGTCCCCACGGTCGGATCGAAGCGCATGTAGAGCGGTACTGTGACCAGCAGGTGCGCCCGCGCCCTGATCGCCGGTGCGGGTTTGCCGGCCTGCGCGTCGGGTGTGTACTTCGCCACCACCCAGACGTCGCCAATGTTGTTGCGGCTGCCCTTGCGAGCGGGATTCGGGCCGTCGACATTGGGCGTAAACATCCCGGTCGCCGCGTCCAGCGTGCCGACGAACTTGATGTCGTCGTCATCGTAGGTGGCGGCGTACTCTTCCATGCTCCACGAGGCATCGACCAACCCGAGGTTGATGTCGTCGGCGGTGTCGGCTCGGCCGTCGGTGCCGTTGTGGAAGGCCCACGCTTCGAACTGCGCAAGCATCTTGGGAAAGGTGTCGCCGCCGACGCGGGCCATCGCCCACTCGGGCTTCACCTTGATGTTGTCAATGCGATCGAACACGGCGAGCGCTGTGGGCTTCGAGGCCCCAGCCACGAACAGATCGCGCGCCCCGACGGCGGCGCCGCTCGCGACGTCGACGACAATAGTCGCGACCTCCGCGGTCACCGACGCGACGCGTGTCACGGTCAAGCCGGGACCCAGATCGACATCCGCGGTGCGAAGCGCCGCCGGCAGGTTGGTGCCGTAGATTTTCAGCTCCTGGCCAGTGGCGCCGGCCCGAAGCGCCGTGCGATCGGTGCCGAGCAGCCGCGGTTCGGATCCGGCGCGCTCGAGCCGGATGTCGAGACCCACTTCGTCGTAGCCGCCCATGAACCAGCGGCCTTCCATCTGGCGCCAGTCACGATCGACGAACATCACTTCGCGAAGCGCCGTAGCCTGGCTGCCGCCCGCCGTCGATCGCCCGCGCCACTGGTATCCCGTGTAAATAACCGAGCGGCCGGTCCGCGACACAGATTGTCCGGTCCGCGCGACACGGTAGGTGATGGTGGTCGTGAACTCGTCGGGCGTACCCGGCACCGCGGCAATGACAACGGTGCCGTAGATTGCGCCTTTGCCAAGGTCCCATCCGCTGAGCGCCCAGGTGCCTTCGAGACGGGCGGGGCGCATGGTGGCCGACCACGCCGTCCATTCCGGGGTCTTGAGCGGGAACGTCCTGGCCAGGTGATCGACGGCCTTCTCAACCGGCTGGCGCAAGTCCGGCGGACGTCCGTCGGGCGATGGGTCGCGCGGCGGCGGGCCGCTGCGGCGGAAGGCCTGGTTGTCGACCAGCGGATACCAGCCGCGGTGCATCGCCATCAACAAGTCCCATTCGCTCCTGGTGCGGCGCTGCGAGATCACGCGGCCCATCGAGTGGCACTTGGTGCACACCGCCTCGGTGTCGGTGCTCGCGGTGTATTTGTAATCGGTGCCGCGCCGCTCGACTTCCCAGGCGACCGGCTTGGCCTCGTCCGGCGCGAGCCCGAGATTGTTGGCCAGGTACTTCACGACCTCGCGCGCGGTCGCCGCATCGATGTGCAGGCCGTTGAGAGCCGCCATGCGCTGGACGGTTGACTGCCAGCCTTCGGGGGTCTGCCGCTGGAACGAGATCCGCGACATCTGGCCCTTGTCGTCGGCGTGGTGACACGACCCGCAGGCTTTCTGCACCGTTTGATTGGTGACCGGGATACCCTCGTCGGGCTTCGCGGTCGGCGCTGCAGGTTGCGCAGTGGGCGCAGCGGGTTGGTGTGTCGCCGCGGCGCTGACGAGGAGGGTGACCAAAACAAGGGTGGTGCCGGTTAGAGCCCAGGTTGCACGTCGCACTCGATCACCTCTGGCCGCTCATTCTACGATAAGCCAGCGCCTTGCGACCGCCGTTGCCAGCGCAGAGAGAAAATCCGGCAACGCCACCGGGGAGCAGCGCCGCAGGTAGGCTTCGAATAGATCGGGCACCTGGCTCTCTGATGGCGCCAGCTCCAGTAACACGAGCAGATCGACTCCGCGCACGTGTCGGACGCCGGAGGGCTGGTCTTCGTCCACGATCCGTTGTTCCATCACGATTTCGCGCTCGCCGACCGCGGGCCGGGGTTCGATTCGAATCGCGGGATTGGCATGGACGCGCAATGACCGGGCGCGGCGCAGCTCTTCGAACGCGAGGCGGATGTGCAGCGCGTGCTCATCGTCGCTCGGGTCTTCATCGGCACGCTCGCTCCAGAACGGATGGGGATGGCTCGGCGCGGCCGCGGCAAGAAAACGCCGGCTGGCACGTGCATGCGCGGCTTCGACCTCGGTTTCGCGGGCGGCGAAAAAGTCGAGCGCGTGTTGCCGCATTGCCGGGCGAACCAGGCATGTGTGCGTGGCGACAGCGGCCAGCCAGCCGGAGGCGAGCGCTTTTTTCACGCCGGCCGACGACAGCGGATCGATGAAAGAGCCGGCATCGCCGACCAGCAGCCAGCCGTCGCCCGCGTACCGATCGGACCTATACGTCGACGCATCCCATCCCCACGGTCCGTCCTCGAACGATGCGGCCGCGATCAGTTCCCTGAACGCCGCGGTCTTCCCGATCTCCGCCAGGTAGACATCGCGCGCGGAACCGCCGCGGGCGAGATCGGATCGTTGCGGGTCGATCATTACTGCAAGATGCCGACGGGCTCCGGTTAATGGCACCGACCATGCCCAGCCGGTTTCGTACGATTCGATCAGCGTGTGCGTGTCGTCCGGCACCGGCCACGGCGAATCGCGGCGCCACGACGCCACCAGCGCAATGGTCCTCGGGCCGCTGTCGTAGTTGCGCAGGCCCTTCGCGCGCGCGATCACACCCGATCGCCCGGTGCAATCGAGGACGAACGAATGTAGAGGCGGGTCTTCAGACCCGCCTGCGCCGCGTTCGATCGCCACGCCGGCGCGGCTCGCTTCGTCGAGCATCAGCGCTTCGAGCACGTCGGTCTCAACCTGCCACCCCCGCGCACCGCCGGCGAACACTTCGACGCGGGGCTCGCGGCTTCCCCACCACACCGTGTTGCCGGTGGAGCGGATGAAACCGGCGCGCTCAATCGCGGCGGCGACGCCAATCGTCTCGAACAACCTCGAGCAACTCGGCGGAAGGGACACCGCCAGCCGCCCGTCTGAGTGCGGGCGAGTGACAAGACGGACCGAGTGCCCCCAGGCCGCAAGCAATCGCGCGGCGCTCGATCCTGCGGGTCCGCCGCCAAGCACGAGAACGTCGGGTGGACTCGGAATGGTCCCTATTATGATGGGGCGCCATGACGCGACGATCCTTGCACGCAGCAGCCCTGGCGGGGATCCTTCTCACGCTCATTCCCCTGTCGCTGTCGGCCCAGCGAATGGCCCGGCGGGTGTTTATCAGGGCGACCAACGCGGCCGGCGAGCCGGTGCTCGACCTGACGGCGGCGGATCTGCGGGTGACCGAGAACGGCAACCCGCGCGAGGTAACGCGCCTGGCGCTCGGCAAAGCGCCGATGCGGATCGTGCTGCTCGTCGATTCCAGCGCCGCGATGTCGTCGATGATCAACAACTTCCGCGCGGGCCTGGATGCGTTCATCGACACGCTGCCGGCCGAACACGAACTCACTTTCATCAGCACGGGCGGGCAGATCAGAGTCCGCACCCAGCCGAGCAGCGATCGGCTGAAGCTGAAATTGGCAACGGCCCGGTTTGCGTCCGACTCGGGGGCCAATGCGTTCCTCGACACGCTGATGGAATCCGACAAGCGCTTTCTGAAGACGGCGCCCGGCCAGTGGCCGGTGTTCGTGATCGTGACGACCGACAACGGCGAATCGCGCACCGACCTCCGGCTCGACGAGTTCAACAAGTTCGTGACCGATTTCATGGCGCGCGGCGGCAGCGCGCACG
>JANOZI010000235.1:0-8242 GCA_031429375.1 Acidobacteriota bacterium
GAGACCATAGGCTTGTAAGAACCGTTCGGCCATCTTCGGGGTCGATGCGCTCACGGCGATGTATCGGCCGTCGCTGGTCAGGTAGCAGCCGCGCGGGCCGGCATTCTTCGAGCGGCTGCCACTGCGCTCGCGCACCCGGCCGTGGGCGGCGTATTCCGCGGCCAGCGGTCCGAGCAGCGAGATCAGCGATTCAAACAACGCGACGTCGATCATTTGCCCGGTGCCGCCGTGAACGTCGCGATGGTAGAGCGCAAACATGACGGCATTGACGGCGTACAACGCAGACGTCATGTCCGCCAATGGAAACGGCGGCACGATCGGCGCGCCACCAGGTTCGCCGTTCATCGCGGCAAATCCACTCGCCGCTTCGACGAGCGTGCCAAAGCCCGGCCGCTGGCTGGACGGGCCGGTCTGTCCCCACGCGGAGATGCGCACCAGGATCAGTTTGGGATGCCACGCTTGCAGGACGTCGTAGCCGAGCCCCATGCGCTCGAGGGTGCCCGGCACGAACGACTCCAGGACCACGTCGAACCGGGGGATGAGGCGGCGCAGGAGGTCCCGGCCTTCCTCGGACTTGAGGTTGAGGGTGACGTAGCGCTTGTTGCGCCCGTAGACCTGCCACCACAACTGCGCGCCCTCCGACGTCCATTGCCGCAGCGGATCGCCGCTGCCGGGTTGCTCGACCTTCACGACGTCGGCGCCAAAATCAGCGAGCATCATGCCGGACACACCGCCGGCGATCATCCGCGACAGGTCGAGGACGCGGACGCCTTCGAGCGGGCGGGCGACAGCCCGCGCGGGCAGGTCAGACATGTACGGATAACGATACAGGTTCAGTCAAGCGGATGGTATGTTCGGCGAGGAGGACTCAATTGGAACCATGGCGGACCGGGTTGGTGGATTCGAAGGACGGGCAGATTCGGCTGCGCGGCTATGACGTGACGTCGTTGATGACGCGGGCCTCGTTTACCGACGCGATCTTCCTGCTGCACCGCGGCGAATTGCCGACACCCACCGAGCGGGCCTTGCTCGACGCGATCCTGATCGGCGTTGCCGACCATGGCTCGGGCGCGCCGTCCTGCGCGACCGCGCGGCTCGCCGCGTCCGGCAACCGTCAATCCGTTTCGGCGGCCGTGGCCGCCGGCATCCTGGCGGTCGGCGACGATCACGGCGGCGCCGGCATGGGGTGCATGGAGATGATCGCCGCGGGCGTGCAGCGCGCCAAGGCCGAGTCGATCTCGCTCGATGAGGCCGCGCGACTAATCGCCACCGAGGCGCGCGCCGGCGGGAAGCGGTTGGCCGGATTCGGTCATCGCGTGCACAAGACCGACCCGCGCACCCAAATCCTGTTCGACCTCGCCCGCAGCGGCGGCGTGGCCGGCGACGGCATTGCCTTCATCGCAGCCATGGAGCAGGCCATCGCCACTATCGTCAAGCCGTTGCCGATCAACATCGACGGCGCGCTGGCAGCGGTGCTGCACGACATGGGCTTTCTGCCGGTGTTCGGCCGTCTCGTGTTCATCATCGGCCGGGTGGCCGGCTTGACCGCGGAAGTGGCGGAAGAATTGTCGCGAGAAAAGCCGATGCGCATCCGCATCCCGGTTGAATACGACGGCGTCGCCCCGCGTGCGCTCGAGTAACGGCGGTGCAGACAGGGGGAGCAATGCGCGTGAGAACAATTCTCGCCGTGACGTCACGCGGGAAACCGCGCCTCGTTCGCCGGATTGCGCAGTCGGAGGGCGCCCCTTTACGGGGCGCCTTTCGCCGGCGTCAGGATGATGTTGCGAAACTCAATCGGACCGTGGTCGCCTTGCAGCATCAACGGGCCGGGCGCGCCTTCATCGCTGTCGAGTGCGCCGCCGGTGATTCCCGGTATCTCCTGCTTGCCAATCACGGTCGTGCCGTTCAACACCACGGTCACCAACCGGCCGACCAACGTGATGTCAAACGTTTGCCACTCGCCGGGTTGCCTGGCCACATTTTCGTTCGGCGCCAGAAACCCGTAGACGCCGCCCAGGTGTTCGCTCGCCGCTTCGAGCCCACCTGCACTGTCCTCGATCTGCACTTCGTAGCGTCCGCGTAGATAGACGCCGCTATTCCCCGCTTTCGGATAGCGGAATTCGAGGTGGAGCTTGAAATCGGTGAAGGTGCGGCGGGTCACGAGGTTCGCGCCGGCCCTTGAATTGGTCAGGACCTGATCGACGACGCGCCATTGGCTGTTCGCCGCAGGCTGCCACGCCGCTAAATCGCCCTCATTCAACAAATTTATCGGGCTGCCCCACTCGGGCGGTGAGCTCCGCCGCAGGGACGGCGCACGGCTCGCCGTCCACGTGTGTCGATTCCCGGCAGGGTCTGTCATCCAGCCTGTCAGGCGATCACCCTCTCGCCCGCCCTCCAGCTTGCCCTCGACCTGAAGGTCGTTGTTGCCGTTCTCCCACTGCGGCGGAATCGAGAAGCGCAGCACGTTGTTGGCGAATTCGATCTTGGATATAGGGCGAGCGCTGCCGACGATCCCAACGAACCGTCCGACCAGCGTGCTGTTACCCGACTTCTTCACCTCGAGCCACGACGGAAGGTTGGTTCCAGCCGCCGCGATGGTGATGTCCCAGCGCCCGATCACACGCGGCGGCTCGGATTCCTGACGACCAGCCATCATTGCGGCGGATGTGCCCATTGCAAGCATGCCTGCGACCAGGACGACGACGCGCGTGATGGACATTGCCGCCTCCTCCGATGGTTCGTCACAGATGATGGTTACCGAGTGCAGGACACACCCGCCGGTGCACCGGTCGGCGCGCCCATCCGTTCGGCCGGCGACGCCAGCTTTTGAAACGCCAGGTGCTGTACGGCGGGCGGCTGGGTTGGCGCCAGCGTGAAGAAGACGCCGACCGTTCCCTTCGCGCACGTCATGTTGAACTGGCCGCGCATCCAGTTCTCCGGCATCACGGCACCGGCGTCCGTACACTCGCCGACCTCGGTCTTGAGCGCGCGGATCTCCGCCTGTCGCTCGGCCGCCGGCGCATCGAGGAAGAAGTTGACCGCGGCAATCCGCTTCGCCTCGGCATCATCCCACCGCTTCCACAGGTTCAGGATGTGGCCGCGCATCTCGGTCTGCAGCGTCGTGGGCGGGAGCTCGCGCTTGCGCAAGCCTCCGGTCTTGAGCATCGCGTCCCACGCCTGGCTGATCGGTTGCGCGGGCCCCGCATACGTCAGCGTTGCCATCGCGAAGATCCCGACGCCATAGTCCGGCAGCCACTGCATGTGGGATCCGAACCCCGGCAGCCCGCCGCCGTGGGCCACGATTTGTTCGAACCGGCAGTCCGAGGTCACGCGCAGTCCGAAGCCGTAGCCGGTCTGCGATGCGGACAGCTGGCCGTCGATGAGTCGCGCGGTCAGGTTCGAGGGTGTCCACAGGTGCGCCATCTCGCGCACCGACGCGCGGCGCACCGGCCCGGCGTCGTCATCGTCTCGCGGCGGCCACGCCGACAAGTGAAAGGCGACGTACTTCCCCAAGTCGTTCGCGGTGGTCAGCAAGCCGCCCATCGACCCGAAGGCGCCGTGCGGCAGGGGCGGCTCTTCCGCGTAAGTGCCGTCCGGCTTGAGGCGGTAGCCGATGGCGCGGCGCGCGGCCGGGACGTCCGCGAACTGAAACGTCGACCCATCCATGTGCAGCTTTGACAAGATTTCCGTGTGGACGTACTGCTCGTACGGCACGCCTGCCGCCATCGTCACCACGCGTCCCAGCAGGCCGAACGTGTAGTTCGAGTATTCGTAGCGCGTGCCGGGCGGCGTAGAGAACGGAATGCCCCTGGCGAGCCAGTCGTCCACCATGGCGTCGGTCGCGCTCAGTTGCTGATCGCCCCACGGGTTGTCTTCAGGAAACCCCGCGCTGTGGCTCAGCAACTGGCGAATGGTCAGCGGCGGCGTGTCACGCGTGGGCCGCTCCATCCGCGCGAATGCCGGGATCCATCGCGACACCGGGTCTTCGAGCGACAGCCGGCCATCGTCGCGCAACTTCAACACGGCCAGCGCGGTAAAGCTCTTGGTCATCGACGCAATGCGGAAGGCGGTGTCCGGCGTGATCGGCGCCTGCGAGGCGCGGTCGCGGACGCCGACCGACCCCTGGTGCGCCAACTGGCCATCGATCACCACGCCCCAGATCATCCCGGGGATTTTCCGGTCGGTCGCAAAGGCGCGGAAGATGCGGTCGATCTCGGGCATCGCCGACTGCAGTTTGGCGACGCGGCCGGGGTCGGCAAATCGTGGCGCAGGATAGTCGTTGCTCGCCGCGACCGTCGCGGTAATCAGCACGGCGAAGAGAGTGGTCAGTCGCATGCGCGACAGTATGCCTCTGATTCGACCGCGCAAGGTCAGGAACGTCTAGAACCCGTCGGCGTCTCGTGCGCCAGAACGAGGGCGCTTCAGCCGCGCCGCACTGAGAAGTAGATCCATCGACAGGTCCTCGAAGTACAACTTTTGCATGTCATCGCCTGGACCAGTAGCCTGGCCGCCGTTTCTGATGCGCGACGGCAACGATGTTCACGGTGTCTAATCTGACTCGGTAGTAGATCGTGAACGGAAACCGATCAAGGAGAATCCGCCGAGTGCCAGCGTCCGCGATGGGGTAACGGTCTGGCGTCTGCCGAATCCGTTCAACCGCGATGGACAACTCTCGTAGGAAGGCCGATGCTGCAAGCAGACTCCGCTCCTCGTACCAGGCCTGTGCGTCCTCGACCTCCTGCAACGCCGCGGGGTGGAAGTCAACGTGCATTCAGCCGATCGAGAAGCCGTTGCCGAACCCGCTCCCAGGGGATGCTCTCCACGGTGCCGGCGTCGAGTTCGACCACGCGTTTCTCGATCTCCGCCGCCCATGCCGCCTCCACGTCCGGATCCGGTTCGCCTTCGAGCGACTCAATTAGCAGTCCGGCGAGCGCGGCCCGATCCTGTTCCGACAGTTCCGCCGCTTCCTTCCAAACGTCCGTGAATGTCCGGCTCATGGTCTGATTGTATCTTGTGGATCTCGATCGACTAGCGTCGAGGCCGGCTGTACCGCTGGACGCCCGCCCCGGAGCCAGTCAGGTAGATGTCGTCGCCGGTAGCGCTCACCGCCATTCCGTGGCTTGCGACGCCATCAAGCGTTTCGAGAATCCTCATCGACTTGGCTTCCAGAATCCAGATCTTCGAGTTCGCCGTGTCGTCGATGTACAGGCGATCGCTGGCGTCCACGGCTAAGGCCTGGGGCGCGAACACGCCGCCTGGCGGAATCCATTGAGCCAGATACTTCCCTTGACCGTCGAAGATCTGAACGCGCCCGTCCGTACAACCCGTGTCCGGCAGCCCACAGCGATCCGCCACGATGAGTCGGCCGCCATGATCCCTGGTGAGGTCATGCGGAATCCTGAACTCGCCCGGCGCAGTCCCCTTCCGTCCCCAGGCCTTAATGAACGTGCCGTCTTTTCCAAATTTCACCACTCGCTGGTTCCCGTAGCCGTCGGTCACGAAGATGCTGTCATCGGGTGCGACGTGAACATTGGTCGGCTGGTTGAATGTCTCCGGCGTCTCGCCAGCAACTCCGACTCGCCCAAGTGTCATCAGCAAGGTACCATCAGCCTGGTACTTCCTAACAACGTGCAATTGCGTGTCCGTCGTCCAGATGAATCCATTGCGGTCGATCCGGAGGCCGTGCGCATCCTTAGCCCGGCCGCCAGACTTCGGCGTCCACTCGCGCAGATACATGCCCGTCGAATCGAACAGCAGCACGCTGGCCGCTGGATCGCTTCCGGTCGGATGTGTCCCGCCCGAGCACCTAAGGGGACAGCGACGAAAGACGTACATAAGGCCGGTAGAATCCACGTCGACCCATGAAACCCAACCCATGGGTACTGCGGGCAGAACCTGCGGCCAGCCGGCAACGAGGCGATAGGCGTTCGGCAGTTGGCGAGACCCGGCAACTCCGGTGACACCTGCCACTGCGGCAACGATGACAAACGTCGCAATCATCGCGTACCGGCCACAACGACGCATAAAGACCTCCGAAATCAAATCGCCCTGGGCCGCGGGCGCCTGGCCCTGATCTGTCGTACTCAGCCGTCTAACGCGGGGTTCAGCCGCGGCGGCCCAGAATGCCGTCGATTGAAAGCCTTGTCAGACGGCACGGCTACCGAACCTCTTGAGGCCAATTTCCGTCAGGCATCGGGACCGGCTTCAACCGCGCCGGATCGATCACGACATGCTTGATGCGCTGACGTTTCCAGGTGTAGGTGACATGCACCCGGCCATCTGCGCTTTGAATGATCGCCGGATACGAATACTCGCCGGGCTCGCTTTCGAGCGTAAGAGCGGCGTCCCACAGTTTGCCGTCACGAGAGACAGCAACGTTCAACGGAGACCGGCCCCGTGTCGTGTGGTTGTAGACGATGAGATGGCGGCCAGTGCTGAGTGTCACGGCGTCGATGCCGGAGCTGGGATTGGGCAGCGCCGTCAGCGTAATCGGCGTCCACGATCGTCCACCGTCATCAGACCAGGTCTCGAAGACACGCTGGGATCGCGAGCGGCCGACGGCCTGGAGCCTACCGCCCGGATGAACGAGGATGCTCGGCTGGATCGCGTCGATGGCGATGCCATCGGCTGAAGCGGATGGAAGCGCACTCGTCCAGGTGAGGCCCCCATCACTGGTGTGCTCGAAGTGCACGCGCCATTTACTCGGGCGCTCGAGCGACTCGGTACTGCTGGGGGCCACCAGGGTTCCATCGGCAAGCTGTACCGGCTTGTTTTTGATCGGCCCCAGGATGCCGTCCGGCAAACGCCGGGCATCGCTCCAGGTCCGACCGCCGTCGCGAGACGTTCGCAGCATGCCCCACCAGCTTTGTGGAGTGGGGCCGACCTTGTAGAACAGCATCAGGGTTCTGTCGCGCCCTTCGAACAACACCGGGTTCCAGCAGGGGTGCCGTCCGCCATCCGGCTGAACACCCGTGGCGACCTCGGTCGGGCGTGTCCATTCGCCGTTCACGCGTCGCGACAGCCAGATGCCGACGTCGGCCGCGCCTTCACGCGTTCCGCCAAACCAGGCAGTCACAAGCCCCTCTCGCGTCTCGGCGATGGTCGAGGCATGAGCGCTCGCGACCGGTGCGGACTCGAACACAAACTCGGTGTCGATGATTCCGCCGGCGAATGGCTTTTCAGGAGTTGTCGATTGCCAATGTCCTGATCGCTCAGCAACTGAGACGGGGGCGATACTCAGGACCAGCACGATCACCTGCATCACTGCTGAGCGCATCCTTACCTCTGCACCTCGTAGCGAAGCGCCACCATGCCGCTCTCGTAGGTCTTCACCTCGACGAGGTGCAGGGCGACGTCCTTGTCAAGCCTGTCGAAGAACGAGATCCCATCACCAATCAGGATGGGCATGATCGAATAGCGAACTTCGTCGGCCAGTCCGAGGCGAAGGCATTCACCCGATAGTTCACCGCCGCCAACGAACCAGATGCTGCGGAAGTTGGGCTTCAATCTCTGGTCCACCAGGGCTGCGAGCTCGCCCGAGTAGAACTCAACGCTATCCCTGGCCTTTCGCAGCTCACGACGGGTGAGGACGAAGGCCGGCTTGTCGCCGTAGGACCAACCCAGCCCCTTGGCCTCGAAATCCAGTGCGGTCTCATAGGTTCGCGAACCCATAACATAGCAGTCGATCGTCTTGAGGAACGCCTCGACGAACTCCGGGCCCATCGTGTCGCCGCCTGCAAACGTGTCCGAGGTCTCCAGCCAGTCCACGCGTCCGTCCCTTCGAGCGATGAAACCGTCGAGACTCGCCACCATGTGGATCGTTACCCGGGACTTCGCCTTCTCCATCGTCACCCCTCGATGCTCGCCGCGCTCCAGGGCCAGACCATACACCTCCAGGCCACTCACTAGACCGCCGCCCTCAAAGATGAAGATGCCGCTAAGGTCCTCCTCAGCACCGAACACATAGTTGCTCAGGATGTGAACACCAGGCGGCACAATCGCATGACTGCTTCTGGCTTCTCCTCCCGCAGCGGCTCTATGCTCTCGAGCGGATTGCCGGCCTTCATGCTTGCCCAGTTTGCCTCAAGTTCGGCCCGGTGCAGCAGGGCCCACAGTTTGACCCGTTCGCGGGCTTTGCGGGAACGAACACACCGACCGAAGGCCACCCAGGCATCATGCCGGGCACCCCATAAAGGGGTGCCCTACGAATGTTCAGCGGTTCAGCGCGCCATCGACCACTTCA
>JANOZI010000236.1:0-1814 GCA_031429375.1 Acidobacteriota bacterium
GCTGAAGTTCGTCGCGAGCGTACTCGGAGGAGATTGCGGGACTGACAGGTCGCCGATTGCAGGTGTTTAGAATCAATGACTTGGAGATGGTGGACCAGACCAGCGCCAGTTGGAATCACATCGTGAGCTGGCTACGCGGGGTTGAGGGGCTTCGACGCGCTGCCTGATAGGATCTCGCTCAGCCGTATGAGCAAACCTTGCCGCGCCGTCCACGATCCGGCGGATTGCAGCACGACGTGTCTTCCAGTCTGCGAGCGGGAAACCGGTCGTGCTAACGATTGGAGTGCCGCAGCCTGTTCCGTCTAGGGAATGCCGGCCGCCTTCGCCACAGCCGTGTGCCCTTCGATCTCAGCCCACTGCTCGGTCGCAAGGCGGAGGTTGATGATCGAACCATAGCCCATCTTCTTGATTTTCCTGGATCGCAGCCGGCGTGATATCGCAGGCGCACGCCACGGTCGACTCGATCTTGGAGAAGTTCCGGATGCCGGCAACCTCTTGCTTCACGACCTGCGCGCTCCCCTCGATCGCCATCAGAGATCCGACGACGGTGAACAAGGCAAGCCTCGCAAAGCTCCGTTGCATGCCGCACCTCTTTTGCTGCTGCAGCTTAGCACTCTCTTTTCTCGAAGCCGCGAATGTAGCGAAGTTCGCGAACCCAAAGTAGGGCAACATAGGGCCCGTTGCTGCGAGACATCCTGAGTCTGACGTTCGTCGCCGGCCTCATTGCCTATTTTTCACCGTCGCCCTGGTGGAGTACCGATCGCGACGTCTACGAGCGCATGGCTCGCGAGTGGGTGGTCCCGTCCTGCAACGACTTCCACTGCTTTCGACCATTCGTGTCGTGGATCCTCGGCCGGATTCCCGGACCTCCTCTCCTGATCTGGAAGAGCTACGCGGTGCTGTGCCAGGTCGGCGCCGGCCTGGCGATGTCGCACTGGGTCCAACGCTGGGGTGCATCGGCCAGCACCGGTCGAATGATCGCGTGGTTGACGGCGCTCGGCTCGGGCGCGTGCTACACCTTCTTCGATCCGCACACCTCGGATCCGCTGATGCATCTGCTGGGGCCGCTCCTCATGCTGCTCATCGACCACGAGAGGGTCGTGACCGCGACCGTGATTGCACTGGCCGGCGTGATGGCGAAGGAGTTTGCCGCCGCTCCGCTGGTCATTGCCGCGACGTATCGCGCCCTGCGCCATGAATGGGTGCAGGCGCGCTCGTTGGCCATCGGCGCCGGCCTGGTCTTTGGCAGCTGGGCGCTGTGGCAGACCATGGCGCGCACCATACTCGGCTACATCACCGGCCCCACCTACTCCGCGGATCTCACGAGAGGCGGCTTCATCGTGTTCTGGCTCGAGCTGATCCCGCCGTTGCTGGCGGCAATGCTCGTCGCGGCCGTCTTCGGCGGGCTCTGGCTACTGTGGGCTGCGGGCCTCGTGCGGGGACCATCCAGGCTCCGGTCGCTGACCTTCGCAGCCATTCCCGTCATCCTCATTTTCACGGCGCTGCAGCAACCCGAGCGCGCGCTGTGGAACTTCGCGTTCATCGCCATGCCGGCCGTGGCGGTGGTGCTGAATCAAGTGCCGGCGCGCTTCGGATGGCTGTTGGTGGCCGCGCAAGTGCTGCTCAATGCGCGGTCCGGAGGACAGCTGCCGATGGTTCCGCCTTCGAGGCTGACGTTGCTGCTGAGCGTGGCAATTGCAATTGGGATGATCGCAGCGAGCGCCAGACGGAGCGGCGCCTCCAGCAGCCGATCAACTTGCTGAAGCGACGACTGGATCAGTTCCAACTAGCACGGTTGTGGTCCGCCAGTGAGG
>JANOZI010000237.1:0-3011 GCA_031429375.1 Acidobacteriota bacterium
CGAATCGCACTCGGGACAAATCGCGGACATGCTCGGCGCTCCTTGGCGGCGTGTAGCATCCGGCTGCTCGCATCCGGCAGAGCCGGACAGTAGGCGGACGTGGTGTCAAATTATAACGAGAACCTGATACAGTCTGCAACGAACGGGCGCGTATTCGCGCGTGATATGACGGCGCAATCTCCTTCGCAGAAGACCGTGCTCGTCGCCACCGACACGGCGTTCGTGCGCGACCGGTTCAAGGACGCCCTCGGTGCGGCCGGGCACCGCGCGGTGATCGTCAAGAGCGCCGCGCAACTGCTGGCCCGGGTCCGCGCCGACCTCGCGGAACTCGATCTCATTGTGCTCGATCTGCGCATGCCGCATGCGTCGGGCGTCGACCTGGTGCAACGGATTCGCAAGCTGGACGAGGGGCACCTGCCGATCCTGGTGTTCAGCGGCACCGTCACGAGCGCGGAGGAAGTCCGCCAGCTGGCCGCGCTCGGTGTCGGCGGCTACATCAACGAGTATAGCGCCGTCGAGCACATCCTGCCGTCGATCGCGCCGCACCTGTTCCCCGAGATCTTCAACCGGCGCGACAGCCCGCGCGTGGTGATGGGCATTCCGGTGTCATACCGCGCCGGCGGCAAGATTGCCGCGGCGCTGTCGCTCAACTTGAGCCGGGGCGGCCTGGCGGTGCGCACGTCCGGCCCGCTCGCGCGCGGCGCCGCGCTCAAGCTCCGGTTCGCGTTGCCGGGGTCAAGGAAGGAAATGGATACGGAAGCCGTCGTGTGCTGGAGCGACGAGAAGGCGGGGATGGGCTTGCGCTTCACGCTCGTGAAAGCGGCCGACCAGGCTTTGATCGACGAGTTTGTGGATGCGCACTTCTTCCGGTCGGTAAAAACCTGAGCCGTTAAGAAAACTTCCGCAGCCGTACCGCGTTTGCGACCACCAACGCCGACGCGCCGGTGTCGGCGAGTACCGCCATCCACAACGTGGCCACGCCGGCGACGGCCATCACCACGAACGCCGCTTTGAGTCCGAGCGAAATCGCCACGTTGACGCGGATGTTGGCAAGGGTCGCGCGGCTCAGGCGGATCACGTACGGCACCTTCGTCAGCTCGTCGGTCATCAACGCAATGTCGGCGGTTTCGAGGGTGGCGGCGCTGCCCATCGCGCCCATCGCGATGCCGACATCAGCCGCGGCGAGCGCCGGCGCGTCGTTGATGCCGTCGCCGATCATCGCCACGGCGCCGTGGCTGCGGCGAAGCGCCGCCACCGAATCAACCTTGTCCTGGGGCAGCTGCGCAGCGCGCACTTCGTCGACGCCGAGCTGCGCGGCCACGGCCCGTGCCGCCGGTTCGTGATCGCCGGTGATCATCACCACGCGCGTAATGCCGTCGCGCCGCAGTTCTGCCACCACAGCGGCGGCGTCACTCCGGGGCTGATCGCTCAGGCCCAGCGCGCCGGCCACGATGCCGTCGCATGCCACCAGCACGGGCGACATGCCGCGCTGCGACAGGCCGTCTGCCACCGCCTGCCACTCTGCCGTCAGCCAGCCACGCTCGGCGAACAGCCGCGGCGTGCCGCACACCACGGTGGCATCACCGACGGTGCCCTCGACGCCCAGGCCGGGCAGGGCCCGCACATTGTTGGGCGTGCGGATCGCGACACCGGCCTGGTGCGCAGCTCGAATCACCGCGGCGGCAACCGGGTGTTCGGACTGCGATTCCACCGCAGCCGCCATCGCGAGCACATCGGCTTCGCCGCGGCCCCTCGCCGGATGCGTGGCGCCGACATGCAGTTTGCCGGTCGTGACGGTGCCGGTCTTGTCGAAAGCGATCACGCGGACGGACGCCAGCCGTTCGAGGTGCGCGCCGCCCTTGACGAGCACGCCGTGACGGGCGGCGCCTGCCAGCGCCGACACGATCGACACCGGCGTGGAAATCACGAGCGCGCACGGACACGCCACGACCAGGAGAACCAGCGAGCGATAGAGCCACACCTCAAACGGCTGGCCGAAGGCCGCCACCGGCACCGTGGCCACGAGCGCCGCGAGTACCACGACCGCGGGCGTGTACCACGCGGCAAAACGATCGATGAACAATTGCGCCGGCGCGCGCTGCGCTTGCGCCGACTCGACGAGGTGGACGATGCGGGCGAGGGTGGTGTCGGCGCGGCGGCGGGTCACCGCCACCACCAGCGCACCGTGACCGTTGATGGTGCCGGCAAACACGTCGTCGCCTTCGGCTTTTTCCACCGGCATCGACTCGCCGGTGATCGGCGCCTGGTTGACGTCGGAGCGCCCGGTCCGCACCACGCCGTCGAGGGCAATGCGGTCGCCCGGCCGGACGATCATCAAGGCGCCCGGCGTCACGAGGTCGAGGCCGATGCGGCGCTCGCCCGCGTCGTCCCGGATCAGCACATCGGCCGGCACCAGATCGAGCAGTCCGCTGATGGCGTGGCGCGCGCGATCGAGGCTGTGCGCCTCGAGCCACTGCGCCGCGGCAAACAGCGAGACGACCATGGCCGCTTCCTCCCATTCACCGATGGCGATCGCGCCACTCACGGCGATGACCATCAGCGCGTTGATGTCGAGGCGGCGCTTGCGAAGGGATTGCACCGCGCGCTGGGCGGGAAACACGGCGCCGATCAGTGCCGCGGCGACAAACAGCGGCGCGCTCCACCACGGCCGCGTTGTCAGCGCGCCGAAGGCGCAGCCGATGATGACGAGTCCCGCCGCGGTGGCGGGGACCCAGCCGCGCGCGCGCGCGCGGGTCGGCGCCGCCGCGTGATCTTCACAGTGGTCGCAGCCGACGGCATCGATCCGCGGCGCGGTGGCGCTCGTGCTCATTTGCCGCGCGCCCCCACCGCTTTCTTCGTCGCCCGCCCTGCCCTGAGCGAACGGGTGTCCGCGCGCGGCGACGCCAGCGGGGATGCCCGCGAGTCGAACGGGTCTTCTTCGACATGCTGCAGCGTCTGCCGGAACAACGCCATGATGTGCTGGTCGTCGAGGGCGTAGAAGACAACACGGC
>JANOZI010000238.1:0-3399 GCA_031429375.1 Acidobacteriota bacterium
TCCTCCTCAACGCGGATCGATCCGCACCGGAGATCGACAGCCCGGAGATCGACAGTCGCGAGATCTACCTGCCCGAGATCGACAGCCCGGAGATCGACAGCCTCGGGGTCAGCGGCCCCGAGATTGACAGTCCGGAAATCGACAGTCCGGAGATCGACAGCGAGACGCTCAAGAGCCTCGGACTGCAGTCGCCCGAGATCGACAGTCCGGAGATCGACAGTCCGGAGATCGATAGCCCGGAAATCGACAGCCCGGAAATCGACAGCCCCGAGATCGACAGCGCGCCGATCTTCGACTTCAAGTTCGGGGTGACGAATCTCGGCAACACCACCGCACAGTACAACGCCAAGTCGTTGCTCACGGGGGCCACCCCGGGGGCCTTCAACTACCAGATCATCGTGCGACGCAAGTACGCACTGCGGGCGGTCGGTGCTGACTGCTTGCCGACGACGGTACCGGTGAGCAAAGTGCTCGTCAACGTGCTCAACGTCAATCCGCAGAGTCCGGAGATCGACAGCCCCGAGATCGACAGTTCCGCTCCGGGGACGGCCTCCTTCTCTCTGCCGCCGGGTGTGACGGGCGAGGTCATCATCCGCGCACGGAAGCTCAGCGCGGCGGCGCCGAACCCGACGGTGAAAGATGTCGCGCTGGCGACCCAGCAGGAGGCCGTCAACACCGACGATGCGGCCGCGGGCATTACCACGGCGCCGGTGATCACCTCGTTCCTCTCGGTGACGACGCCGGTGCTGCCGGCAGGCATCACCGGCACGCCGTACAGCCGGCAGCTCGAAGCGAGCGGCGGCCAGATCCCGGTATCCTGGAGTAGGACGTCCGGCCTGCTGCCGCCAGGACTGACGCTGAGCGCGAGCGGTTTGATTGCCGGCACGCCAACGACGGCGGGGACCTACGCGTTCGTTGTGGAGGTCCGGGATTCCTCCTTCCCCCAACAAGTCGCGACCCGCGCATTCAGCATCACGATCACGACGGCGGGAATCGCGAGCCTGGCGTTTGTCACGCAGCCGAGCGACACCCTGTTCGGACAGGTGATTGCCCCGCTGGTGTCGGTGCGCGCCATCGCCGCGAGCGGCTCCCCGGTCGCAGGATTGTCGGTCACCGTGGCGATCGGGACCAACCCGAGCGGCGGCACGCTTTCTGGCACGTTGACGGCGGTGACAGGCTCGACCGGGGTCGCGGTCTTCCCGACGCTGAACATCGATAAGACCGGCGCGGGCTATACGCTCGTCGCGTCGGCTCCCGGCTTCGTATCCGCAACCTCGGTGGCTTTCAACGTCACGGGTATCAGGGTCGCGGTCATCGGCGACGACTCTGGGGACCGAGCAACCTACACGGTTTTCTCGTCCGGTGACCTGCCTGGGACCGCCACTCACCTTTGTGGGCACGCGGTGGAGCCTTCCAGTACTGATGGCCCTGGTGGTGTGCCTATAAACTGTTCGGCTGCGCCAACGTTCAACGGCCAATCGCCAGAGCAGCTGCGAGCGCAGTTTGACGTCCTGCTCTTCACGTGGGTTTCCCAACCGCAAGTAAACGCAGACTGGGCGACCCGGCTATTACCCTACCTGCAACTGGGTGGAGGGATCATCTTTGAGGACCCGGGGAACATAGCAGACCTCGCGGCTGTTCTGACAGTTAACTCCATTAACGTGGGGGGGGAGGCCGCGAATATAACAACCGTAGGTGCGGTCCCGGGACTGACCGACGGTATTACGACCGCCTTCGAGAACAACCACTTTACGCTGACCCCCGTCGTTGGAGGCCTGTCGCCGTTCTTGACGCGCGACCTCGACGTAGTAGTGGGCTGGTACGGTGAATTCCCGGCCACGGGTGGTGGTCGCATCGTGATTACTGGTCCCGACCAGCACTTCCACGGTTTCAGAGGCGCCGGAGGCGCCGCCGGAAACCAGTATAACTTGCTGATAAACGAGATCCGGTGGGTGACGCATCGATAAGGTCTCGATCCATAGGGAAAGGGTAGTCGACACGAAGCCAATGAAACCCACGAGAGACAGGCCCCAGCCGTGTGGTCGGGGCGTGTCTCTCGTGGTCACACAGTCACCTTCATTCCCCACCAGGCAATAGGGTGCGCGCCGTTCAAACAGTTTCGGGTCCTGCATCTGCCCTCCGGGGAGCGTTTCGATCGCCTGAGGCAACTGCCCTGTCCCAATTGGGCAAAGGCCAGGGCAAGCAGGGCATAAGCGTCCGGCTGTATCGTCCGCGCCTCTTTTGCCCCGGTCTGGAAATCGCCCGCGTAATTTCGCGTATCGGGCGATCAGATCGCGGTATTCCTTCGCGCGTTGCTGATAGTCGCCTGTCACCCTGTAGAAGAACCCCCGAGTCATGTACCCGTTCGCGGTCGTACGCGCTGATGAAGCCCGCGCCTTCCAATGAGCGCTTGAGCATCGGCTCCAGGCCGGCTGACGGGCCAGACGTTCAACAGAGGCCAGATCCAGTTGAAGTGAGAGCTACAGCGATGCAAGCCGCAGGCGGGCGTCGACGACGAGCGGATCCTTGGGTGTGGTGGGTCTGAGCGCGAGAAATTTCTTGTAGTTGTCGGCTGCCGCTGATTTCTGCCCCGCGCCCTCCTGGGCGCGGGCGAGCCAGTACGGGAGCACCGCCAGGTATCGAAACGTCGGGACGTCGTCGAGGAACACGGCCGTCGCCTCGCCGCGGCGATTCTGGCACGCTTCGAGCTCGCGCAAGCCTTCCGCATGGTGATCCGCCTGCACGTACGCTACACCGAGGTCGAAACGCGCCAGCCACAGGTCCGCGAGTTTCACCGCGGCACTGAAGCCTTCAACCGCGTCGGCCGCCTTCCCGGCGCGCGCGGCGATCTCGCCCTCGATGATCTTCGAATACGCACGAGGCTGCGGCTGAAGGCGCTTGTCGAGCTGTGCGATCAGCTCGCGGGCGGCCGGAACGCTGCCCAGCCTCACCAGGGTTCGTGCGGCGGCGACCAGGATCGGTTCGTCGCGACTGGCCTCGAGCGCCTGCCCGACGGCGGCGATCGCTTCCTTGGTCCTGCCCTGCGCCTCTAACGCTTCGGCCAGGGCAAGGCCCTTCGCCGCAGCAGCAGCCGGATTCTTGATCTGCTGGTCCAGGCCGATGCCGGCGCGCAGCCCGTTTTCGGCGTCGCGAAACCTGCCTTGGTACATCTGCAGGTCGGCAAGGCCCATCACGGCCAGCGACTCGGCCTGTTTGTCGATCGCGGCCATTTGTGTGTAGGCCTCGCGCGCGGCAGCGAAATCGGAGCGGTCGAGCGCGGCGATCGCGCGCGGCAGGTAGGCGCGGTACGACCTCGGGCTCGCCTGGAGCACTCGCGACGCTTCCGTTTCCGCGGTCTTGAAATCTCCCGCGTACATGGCGTAGAGCGCCTGGTTGCTC
>JANOZI010000239.1:0-4825 GCA_031429375.1 Acidobacteriota bacterium
GCTCGACGATCTCGATGGCGACGCTTCACAACCCCGACGACATCATCCGCAAAGACATCCGTCCGGGCGAGCAGGTCATCATCGAAAAGGCCGGCGACGTGATTCCGCGGGTCGTGGGTCCCGTCAACACCGATCCCGAGCGGCCGACGCCGCGGTGGGTGATGCCGACGACCTGTCCGGTCTGCGGCAGCGAGCTGAAGAGGGCCGAAGACGAAGCGGTGTGGCGCTGCGACAACAGCTCGTGCCCGTCGAAGCTGCGCCGGGGCCTCGAGCATTTCGCGTCGCGCGGCGCGATGAACATCGAGGGCATGGGCGAGATGCTGGTCGGCCAGTTGTGCGAGAAGGGCCTGATCAAGAACTACGCAGATATTTACCGCCTCGACGCCGAGACGCTCGAGAACCTCGAACGGATGGGGAAGAAGTCCGCGGCGAAGGTGTTGAGCGAGCTGGACAAGTCGAAGTCCAACGAAGTGTGGCGGCTGATTTACGCGCTCGGCATCCGCCACGTCGGCGAGCGCGGCGCACAGGTGCTCGCGGATCACTTCGGGTCGATCGACGAGATCGAGCGCGCGACACTCGAAGCGCTGCAGCAGGTCCGCGAGATCGGTCCCGTGCTCGCGGCATCAGTGCGATCGTGGTTCGACGAGCCCGCCAATCGCGAGCTGATCGAAGGGTTCCGCCGGGCCGGCCTGAAACTAACCGGCGAGCGCAAGGTCGCGCCCGCCGGCCCGCAGCCGCTGGCCGGCAAGACGTTCGTGATCACCGGTGAGATCAGCGGCATGTCGCGCGAGGAGGCCCAGGCGAAACTCGAGGCGCTCGGTGCCAAGGTCACCGGATCCGTCAGCAAGAAGACCACGGCGTTGATTGCCGGCTCCGAGCCCGGTGCCAGCAAGACCGAGAAAGCGCGCGCACTGGGAATCAACACCCTGGATGAAGCCGGCCTGCTAGCCCTCCTGACCTCCTCCTGATCTCCTTGGGACTCTGATCTCCTTATAATGATCGCATCATGAGGCAGTTCGCGTGGATCACCGCGGCGCTGACCGGCATCATCGGCATGCTGATCGGGATCATCGTCTCGACGCCGCGAGCGCAGGGCGACGATGGGTCCGCTCCCATCCGTGCCGAGCGAAAAATTGCGCCCGCGTCCACGGACGCGGCAGCAGCGGAAACGCTCAAGCCCGCGCCTGCCATCACGCCCTCGTCCGTCAACTTCGCCGACATCGCCGCCCGCCTCAACCCCGCCGTCGTCAACATCGACGCCTCGGCGCGCAGCCGCCGCGCCCGCCGGTTGCTGGAAGACGGTGCCCGTCCGGGCCCGAGCGACGACCCGTATGACTTGGGACGGCAGCGCGGCGCCGACATCCCGCGCCGCGGCACCGGCACGGGCTTCCTGATCGACGCCGAAGGTCACATCCTGACCAATCACCACGTGATCGAAGGCGCCGAGCGGATCACCGTGAAGCTGGCCGACGGGCGCAGCCTCCGGGCGGATGTCGTCGGCTCGGATCCGGATACCGACATCGCGCTGATCAAGATCACGACGGCCGCGCCGCTGCCGCACGCCAGCCTCGGCGACTCCGACGCGGTGCGGGTGGGCGAGTGGGTCTGCGCCATCGGCAACCCGCTGGCCTACGAGCACACCGTCACCGTCGGCGTGATCAGCTTCCTCGGCCGCAAGCTGTTCGACGCCGGCCTCGACAATTACATCCAGACCGACGCCGCGATCAGCTTCGGCAACAGCGGCGGTCCGCTGATCAACTCGCGCGGCCAGGTGATCGGCATCAACTCGGCGATCAGCCGGCAGGCCAGCAACATCGGCTTCGCCGTGCCGATCAACCAGGCCCGCGGCGTGCTGCCGCAGTTGAAGAAGCTGGGCCGCGTCGAGCGCGGCTACATCGGCGTCACGCTGCGTGATGTCGATCCCGATCTGCAGTCGTCGCTCAAGCTGTCGCGCAGCGACGGCGCACTGGTGCAGGATGTGACCGCCGGCTCGCCCGGCGCGCGGGTCGGCCTGCGGCCCTACGACGTGATCGTCTCGGTAGACGGCGATCCGGTGCGCACCTACGACAGCCTGATTCGCGAAATCGCGTCCCGCGCTCCGGGATCGACGGCGCGGCTCGAGTACGTGCGCGACGGCCGCGCGCGCGAAGTGTCGGTGAAGCTGGCGGAGCGGCCGCAGAGCGTGCGCGATCGGGCCACGACGCCGGCCGAGCGCTCGACCCGGCGGATCGGCCCGAACGAGCTCGGGCTCACGCTGGTGGAGATCGATGCCAGCAACTCGCACCGCTTCGACGTGCCCGCGGGCATGACGGGGCTGCTGGTGCAGCGCGTCGAGCCGCTCTCGGTCGCTTACGACGGCGGCATCCAGCGCGGCGAGATCATCCTCGAGGTCAACCGCCAGGCGGTCAACTCGATCGCCGGCTTCCGCAACGTGGTCGGCGCCACGCAGCCCGGCGACGTGCTCGCGCTCTACATCTACGATCCCGAGCTCGATCAGCGCACCATTCGCACGGTCCACACGGAGACCCGGTGAAGCCACGGATTCTCGTGGTGGACGACGAGGCGTCGATTCGCGACTCGTTGAAGATGATCCTCGAGTACGAGGGTTACGAGGTGATGCAGGCGGCGACCGGTGAGGAAGGCGTCAAGCTGATCGAGCGGGAAGCGCCCGACCTGGTGTTCCTCGACATCAAGATGCCGGGCATGGATGGCCTCGAGGTCCTGCACAAGCTGCGGCACCTCGTCGAGACCACCCCGATCGTCGTCATCTCCGGTCACGCCGACATCACCACCGCGGTCGAGGCGACGCGGCTCGGCGCGTTCGACTTCATCGAGAAGCCGCTCGAGCGCGAGCGCGTCATGGTCACGGTCCGGAACGCTGTCGACACGCGGCGGCTCAAGACCGAGAACAAGACCTATCGCCGCGACGCCGAGAAGCGCTACCAGATCGTCGGCGATTCGCCCTCGCTGGCGACGGTGCGCAGCGCCATTCAGAAAGCGGCGCCGACCAACGCCACCGCGCTGATCTGGGGCGAGAGCGGAGTCGGCAAGGAGCTGGTGGCGCGCGCCATTCACCGCGAGAGCCTGCGCCGCGACGGGCCGTTCGTGCAGGTCAACTGCGCGGCCATTCCCGACGAGCTGATCGAGTCCGAGCTGTTCGGCCACGAGAAGGGCTCGTTCACCGGCGCCACCGATCGGCAGATCGGCAAGTTCGAGCAGGCCGACAAGGGCACGATCTTCCTCGACGAGATCGGCGACATGAGCCTGAAGACGCAGGCCAAGGTGTTGCGGGTGCTGCAGGAACAGGAGCTCGAGCGGCTGGGCAGCAACCGCATCATCAAGGTCGACGTCCGCGTGATTGCCGCCACCAACAAGAACCTCGAGGAAGAAATCGACAAGGGGACGTTCCGCGAAGACCTGTTCTACCGCCTCAACGTCGTCCCCATCCACGTGCCGGCGCTGCGCGAGCGGCGCGACGACATTCCGGCGCTGGTGCGGCACTTCTCGGACCTGTTCGCGCGCGACAACAACTTTCACCGCAAGACGTTCACCGCGGCGGCGATGGAGCACATGCGGCAGCAGCACTGGCGCGGCAACATCCGCGAGCTGCGCAATTTCGTCGAGCGGCTGATGATCATGACCAGCGCCGAGGCGATCGACGTGCGGGATATTCCGGACGCCAACGCGGCCCGCATGGACCTGCCGGTGCCGCCCGGCGGCGTGGGCGCGGCGCCGAGCGGCGCCCCCGATCAGCCATGGATGCACGCCACGACACTGCAGGAATTCAAGTCCGGCTCCGAGCGGGCCTATCTGGTCTCGCGGCTGCGCGAAAACGGCTGGAACATTTCGAAGACGGCCGAGGTAATCGATACGCCTCGGAGTAATCTGTATAAGAAGCTCGAGCAATATCAGATTTCACAGGAAAAAGACGGGTCGGCGACAGTTCAGAGTTAAGAGTTCAGAGTTCAGAGTTAAGAAACGCCGCAGTGAGCTGGGCGATCGCTGCCGTCTGTAACCCCGCCGGCGCTCGCGGTCTGCAAGGATCGAGAGCGAAGGAGGGAAGTGCCGGCGGGAGAGGAAAGTCCGAACTCCACAGGGCAGTGCGCCGGGTAATCCCCGGGCGGGGCAACCCGACGGACAGTGGCACAGAAAATATACCGCCCTGAGCGAGACATCGAGGCCGTAAGGCCTCGATGTCGAGTCGAAGGGTAAGGGTGAAATGGTGGGGTAAGAGCCCACCGCGCTCCTGGTAACAGGAGTGGCAGGCCAAACCCCGCACGGAGCAAGACCAAATAGGGAAGCGCAAGGTACCCCGGCGCGACCGCCGCGTCCGGGGGCCCGCCAAGAGCGGCCCGCTCCAGGCTTCCGGGTAGGTTGCTCGACCCCGCCAGTAATGTCGGGGCTAGAGGAATGATCGTCTTGTTCACCGGAGCTCGAAGCCGCAAGGCCGAGAGTGAAGGTGGATGAAACAGAATTCGGCTTACAGGCTCACTGCGGCACTTTCACGGCAGTCAACGGTTTGTCAGTTCAGAGTTACGAGTTAAGAGTTCAGAGTCAGAGCGGAGTTGATGGCGAATTATTTAGTGACCGGCGGCGCGGGGTTTATCGGCTCGCACATCTCAGCAGAACTGCTCAAGCGCGGACACAAGGTTCGGGTCGCCGACAACTTTGTGACCGGCTATCGCCACAACCTGCGCGACGGCGTCGAGTTGATGGAGGCGGACCTCGCCGACGCCGAGGCGGCGCGGCGCGCGGTCGAGGGCATCGACTACGTGTTGCACGAGGCGGCGATCCCGTCGGTGCCGCGCTCGGTGGCCAACCCGGT
>JANOZI010000240.1:0-5361 GCA_031429375.1 Acidobacteriota bacterium
GGCGCGGCGAGTTTCACCTACACGGCCACCGACGGAGGCCTCGTGTCGAACGCGGCGACGGTGACTGTGACCGTCACGGCGGCGAACGACGCGCCGGTGGCGACTGACGACACGGTGACGACCGACGAAGACACGGCGGTCACCATCGCCGCAGCGGCGCTGCTCGGCAACGACGCGGACCCCGACGGTGACGCGCTGACGATCGCGAGTGTGACGGGCGGTGTCGGCGGCAGCGTCGTGCTCAACGCCGATGGATCGGTGACGTTCGCACCGGCGGCCAACTTCACGGGGGCCGCGAAGTTCACCTACACCGCGAGCGACGGCAGCGTGCCGTCGAACCTCGCGACGGTGACGGTGGCCGTGACGGCGGTAAATGACGCCCCGGCCGCGGTCGACGACACGGCGACGACCGCCGAAGACACGGCGGTCACCATCGCCGCGGCGACACTGCTGGCGAACGACACGGACCCCGACGGTGACGCGCTGACGATCGCGGCGGTGACGAGCGGTGTGGGCGGCACGGCGGTCCTGAACGCCGATGGGACCGTGCTCTTCACACCCGCACTGCATTTTACGGGCGCCGCGCGCTTCAGCTACACGGCGACCGACGGGACGCTCTCGAGCAGGCCGGCGACCGTGACGGTGGACGTCACGGCGCCGCCGGCGATCACGACTGAACCAGCTAGCCAGACGATCGCCGCCAGCACGACCGCGACCTTGAGCGTGGTGGCGACGGGCACGGCGCCCCTCACTTACCAGTGGTACCAGGGCACGAGCCCGAGCACGACGACCCTCCTCGCGGGCGCCACCCGCAGCACGTTCACGACGCCGGCCTTGACGAGCGCGAGGAGCTACTGGGTACGAGTATCGAATGGCTACGGCGCTCCCGCGAATTCGGCTACAGCCACGATCACGATCGGTGTCGCCCCGGCGATTACCATCGCGCCGGCGAGTCAGACCATCGCCTCGGGCACGATCGCGGCCTTGAGCGTGGCCGCGACCGGCACGGCGCCGCTTGCCTATCAGTGGTACCGGGGCACGAGTCCGAGCACGACGATCCCGATCGCGGGCGCGACGCCGAGCAGCTCCACGACGCCGCCGCTGACCAGCACCACCAGCTACTGGGTACGCGTGACGAACGCGTACGGGACGGCAAACTCTGTGACGGCCACGATCACCATGACGGCCGGCGGGACGAACCACAACCCGATCGCGAACCCTGACGCAATCACGGTGCTCATGAACAGCAAGACCACCCCGATTCCCGTGCTGGCTAATGACAGCACGGCGCCGGACGTGGGCGAGAAGCTGACCGTGACGGCGGTGACGCAAAGCGTCAATGGCGGGACGGTGGCGAGAATCACGACCGGGCTGAGCGCGGGCAAGGTGAGCTACAAGCCGAAGGCGAACTTCGTCGGCACCGACACGTTCACCTACACCATCAGTGACGGTCGCGGCGGAACCGGCACGGCCACGGTTACGGTCACGGTCGCGAGTTCTGGTGGTAGTGAGTCTTGACGAAGGACGGCGACAGCAAGACTTCGGTCGCATTGTGGCGACGAAGACAAATCGGAGGCGTTATGAAGCTCGGTGTGTTCGCAGGATTGCTCGCCGCCGGGCATCTGGCGCTCGTCCTCACAGTTGTTACCGCCGAGCCACCGGGCGCGCCGCAGCTCGCCCCGAGGGCCAGGCTTGGTATCCAGCAGACGGGCGCAACCCGCGACGAACCGGCGACGCTGTGGCACGTGGAGCTGTCGAGCCCGCCCACGGCCGACGGCACCCGCGTCGCCGTCCTCGAACGGGAGGAGGCGGCGTTTCATGCCGCGGCGTCGGCAGCCGGTCTCCGCTACGTCGAGCGCCGGCATTTCCGCAGCCTGTGGAACGGCCTCACGCTGAGCATGGCCGCAAACGACGCCGGCCAGCTACGGGGACTCGCCTCGGTCAAGGAAGTCTACCCGGTCGTTCGTATCACTCGTCTCCAAAGTGAGGCACAGGCCGAGAGCCAGGCCCAGACCGGAACGGATATCGTGCGCGCGGCCGGCATCACGGGCGCCGGCGTCCACGTGGCGCTGATCGACAGCGGCATCGACTATCAACACCCCGACCTCGGCGGCTGCTTCGGGCCCGGTTGCCGCGTGATCCGCGGCTTCGATTTCGTGGGCGATTCCTACGACGCGTCGGTGCCCAATTCCGTGCCGATGCCCGATTCCGATCCCGATGACTGTAACGGCCATGGTACGCATGTGGCCGGCATCGTTGGCGCGACAGGCGCGAACGTGCTGGGCATGGCGCCCGGCGTCACCTTTGGCGCCTACCGCGTCTTCGGCTGCGCAGGATCGTCGGACACCGACATCGTGCTGGCGGCGATGGAGCGCGTTCACGCAGACGGCGCCGACGTGCTGAACATGAGTCTTGGCCCGGCCATGGATCGTCTCCCCTCAGATTTCCAGTGGTCGCAGTCCCCGGTTGCCCGGGCCGCGGATCGCCTGGTGCAAGGGGGCATGGTCGTCGTCGCGGCGATCGGCGATCGGGGCGAGGACGGTCTGTATGCCGCCGGCGCGCCTGGTGTTGGCAGCAGGGTGATCGGCGTGGCCGCTTTCGACCCGCAGTACATGGTTTTTACGATCGCGCCCGATGACAGGAAGTTCGTCTACAAGAGGGCCACGCCCAGTGTTGCGCCGCTCGCGCCGCTCGACGGCACGGTCCGGATGGCGCGCACGGGTACGCCTGCGTCGCTCGACGATGCGTGTTCGACTCTTCCGGCGGGGAGCCTCCTGGGTAAAGTTGTGTTGATTCGCCGCGGCACTTGCTCCTTCCACGCGAAGGTGGACAACGCCCGCGACGCCGGGGCGGGCGGCGTGGTGATTTACAACAATCAGATGGGACTACTGCGAAACTTCGCACCGATGCTGACGGGGTCGCCAATCCCCATCCCTGTGGTGTTTCTCACGGAGGACGATGGCAAGGAAATCGACGAACGCATCGCCAATGGCGACGACAAGATGACGTGGACCCGTGAGGGCGGGTTGATCTCAGGCTTCTCATCGTACGGGTTGGCGCCGGACTTGAGCGTGAAACCCGACATCGGCGCCCCAGGCGGTCGAATATGGTCGACGCTGCCCCTCGAGATGGGTGAATACGGCGACCTCAGCGGGTCCTCCATGGCGTCGGCGCATACGGCTGGCGCGGTCGCGTTGCTGATCGAGGCACGCCGGAATGCCGCGCCGAAGGGCAAGGATAAGGACAGGGGCGAGGGTAAAGGGAAGGGCGAGGACAAGGAGCGGGACGAAGACGGTGCGGAATGGGCGCGCACCGCGCTGCTGAACACCGCCGAGCCCAGGCTGTGGGGGGAGGACCCGTCTTACGGATTACTCGACCACGTCCATCGACAAGGAGCCGGGATGCTCCGCATCGATCGGGCGATCGGGACCCTGACCGGCGTCCGAGTCACCCCGGCGACCCTCGCGCTCGGCGAGAGTCAGGCCGGGCCGGCCACGCGCACGGTGCGAATCACGAACGATGGGCGGTCCCGCGTGACATACGACCTCTCGCACGCGGCGGCGTTGGTCACCCTGTCCGACACGTTCGTGCCCGTGGCCGACTACCAACCGGCCACGGTGGGGTTCAGCCGGAACCGAGTCACCCTCGAGCGGGGCGAGAGCACGGAGATCAGGGTCACCATCACGCCCCCTGGTTCGGGGCTGGAAGACAAGAGCATGTTCGGCGGCTATCTCGTCTTCACGCCGCGGGGTGGAGGACCGGTGGTGCGCGTGGCCTATGCGGGGTTCAAGGGCGACTACCAGTCGATCCACGCGAGCTCGCAGCCCACGTTGGCCAAATGGGACGGCTCAGCCTACGCCGGGCAAGCGGATAGCGCCAGCTACACGATGGTGGGTGCCGATATACCGGTCATCCGGCTGCACCTCGACCACCCGATCCGCCGCGTGCGGGTGCAGGTCTTCGACGCCAAAGGCAAGTCTCAAAACTTTGCGGTCGACAGCGAGTACCTGGGCCGCAATGGCACGAGCGACGAGTTCTTCGACCTCGGCTGGAACGGCAAGACGTTCGGGTTGGAGGATGATGGCCGCCGCAAGTTCAGGACCCTCAGGAATGGCGTGTACCGCTTCAGGCTCGAGGTGCTCAAGGCGCTGGGCGACAGCAGGAACCCCGCCCATACCGAAGTCTGGACTGACCTGCCTGCCGTCACGATCGCTCGGCCCTGATTCTCGAGCCGTCGGGCCGACAAAATAAGAATAATCTAAGCTTCGACTCGCGCCGGCCGAAGTAATCGCGCAGGACGCGACTTTCGGCGCGATCCCGTTGAACGATTGTGTACCTGTCCGCCCTGACAGGGCCCCTTGTCTTCTTAGAGCAACGTCGACTGTTCATTGTTCGACCCTGCGTTGGCACTGCGCGGGGAGGAAGGAAAACAAGGCGGTCTCCCCGGCGAAGATGGTTCGCGACGAGGTTCAACGATGACAGGTTCGGTCTGGCTGGTAGGGCTGCGCAACGAAGAAGATACTCAGTTTCGAAGTTGCCTTCGCGGAATCGTCTGCAGCGTGGGTAGCGTGCCATCCTTCGAAGCTGCTCGAGGGTTGCTGGTCGAACACCCCCCCGACGTGCTGGTCGCCCCTGTCCGACTCGGAGCGTTCAATGGCCTTCACCTGGCGATTGTCGCGCGGGTCAGAGCGTCAACGGTACCGGCCGTCGTACTCATTGACGAGCCAGAGGGCGGGCATGAACACGACGCCCGCCAGACGGACTCGCACTACCTCATTCGTCCTGTCACGGGAGCAGAACTTGCAGGTCTGGTCGGACGCCTCGCGCGCGGCAATACGAAGCGGCGGCAGGCCCCCAGAATTCTCGCGCCGAAAGACGCGATCCTGTCGCTCGGCGGAAGCGATGACGCGCGGGTCGTCGAGTACAGCGACGGAGGCCTGCGGCTGTCCGTGTCGTCGGCGATGTCATCGAGGCTGCCGAAGGTGTTCGATGTTTCCACCGGCCAACACGAGGTGACTGTCGGCCAGGCCTGGCATCAGCGCGCCGGAGGCCTCACGCATCACGGGTTATGGGTCTATCAGGAGAGCCCCAGTTGCACCGTGCACTGGCGTGCGCTCAGGGCGTCACTCAGGGCGTCACTCAGGGGGAACCGCGCCTGAGCACATCAGCCTAATGATCGCGGTCGCGTCGCTCGCCCGGTTTCGCGGGCGTGATTCTGACCCTGGCGAGGTCTGACCAGTGCTTCCCATCGGTGACACGGAACGTGAACCTGGCCTCGTCTTCGGCGCGGCCCCTGGGGGTGAAGCTGAACGCTCCGGTACGGGGATCAACGACCACTTTGCCACTGGATTCGTTCGTCAC
>JANOZI010000241.1:0-9670 GCA_031429375.1 Acidobacteriota bacterium
GTCAACTATGGCAACCCGAACGCGACGTTCGGCGCGGCGACGTTCGGCCGCATCAGCGCCGCCGGCAACATGCGGCAAATGCAGCTGGGAGGGAAGTTGACCTTCTGAGCCCTTCGGCTCACGGCTCACGCTGTGCGATTAGTATAGAGAATCGACATGAGTCGAATCCGATTTCTGATCGTCGTGGGCCTTGCACTTCTCTCGATCCCTGCCTCGAGTCAAGGCGGCAGGTCGTTGCCGGGCAGAGACCTGCTCGTGTACTTCGGTACCTACACCGGCGAGAAGAGCAAGGGCGTGTATGTTTCCCGCCTCGACATGGCGTCGGGCGCGTTGACCGCTCCGGAACTGGCGGGAGAAACTCGCAATCCCAGTTACCTTGCCGTTCACCCGACCCGCAATTTCCTATATGCGGCGAACGAGGTCGGGACGTTCGCGGGCAAGGACAGTGGGTCGGTCAGCGCCTTCGCGATCGACCGGGCGACTGGCAGGCTCGCCGCGCTCAATCAAGAGTCCTCCGTCGGGCGCGGTCCGGTCTATCTGGTCGTGGACAAAACGGGCCGGAACGTGGTCGTCTCGAACTATGGAGGGGGCGTCGCGGTCCTGCCGATCGGCCACGACGGCCGGCTGACGCCGGCGTCCGCCTTCATCCAGCACACGGGATCGAGCGCCAACCCGCAGCGGCAGCGGGGACCCGGCGAGCACTCGATCAATCTCGACCCGGGCAATCGCTTCGCCTACGCGGCCGACCTCGGGCTCGACAAGGTGCTGATCTATCGCTTCGACGCTGACAAGGGCTCGCTCGTCGCCAACGACCCGCCTTTCGCCGCGGTGCCGCCTGGCGCCGGTCCGCGCCATTTCGCGTTTCATCCGGCGGGCCGCTTCGCCTACGTCATCAACGAGACCGACCTGACCCTGACCGTTTTCAGCAGCGACCCGGAGCGCGGTGGGCTGACCGCCGTGCAGACCCTCTCCACGCTACCGGTGGGCCAGGCCGTAGAGCCCGGCTTCAGCACTGCGGACGTGCAAGTCCATCCTTCCGGAAAATTCCTCTACGGGTCCAACCGCGGGCACGACACCATCGTCGTGTTCGCGATCGATCAGAAGACCGGACGGCTCACCCAGGTTCAACACGAGTCGACGCAAGGCAGCACGCCGCGCGGCTTCGGCATCGATCCGAGCGGCGCCTACCTGCTGGCGGCGAACCAGCGGTCGGATTCAGTGGTCGTCTTCCGCATCGACCAGCAGACCGGGCGCCTGTCGCCGACCGGACACAAGATCGAACTGGGCTCGCCGGTGTGCGTGAAGTTCGTCGAACGAGCGGATCGCTAACGCAGCCGTAGCGTTCCAAACGCCTTTGGCTCGTGAAACGAGCGAAGTCCGGTCGGCCGCCACGCGTAGAAGTGTTTGTTGGGCTCGGCGCCGGCGATCCGATAGAGGCCAATCCGTAGTTCCCTGCCTTGTTCAGGCGGGCGCGTATCGATGGCGGCAAAAGGAATTCGCATCACGCCGTACCAGATCTTCACCTGCGCATCGATGCGGGCTTTCACCACATATCCGGAGTTCCACTGCATGCCCGCCTGCCCCTTCGGGTTCTCCCGATCGATGTCGAGATCCACCCATTCGCTTTGCGGCGAGACCTGGAATTCCTTGTAGCGGCCGATGCGCTCGAAATCCGAGCCGATGAAGGCCTCAGCGACGTCCCAGTTCCACAGTCGCGGCGTCTCCACGGATGTCGTGGGATCCGGCTTCAGATTCAGTTCGTCGTAGGGGCAGATGTACAGCAGGTAGAGGTGCGCCTTCGTCCACCGGGAGCGAATCTCGGTGGTTGGACCGGGAATTGTCTGGCCCAGGTAATCACGGCCAGCGACTACGCGCGGCGCTGTGGCCCACTCGTCCTGAGCGGGATCCGGGTTGAGATCAAAGTCGCGCGGCGAATAGGTGCTCTCGAGCACTGCGGCTACGTCCGCCTCTGGGGCGAGAACGGCCAGGGAGAGAAACAACGCAATCAGCGTACGCATCGGCTATCTCGCGACGTTCAGGCCGGCAATCGTGGCTCGGGCGGAATCTCAGAACTTCTTCGTAAACTGCTGGTTCCTGACGGACCTGCCTGATCGACATCTTACAACGCGCGAGGCGGCGGTTCCCCAGACCCCGGAGATGGCGAAGCCTTCCTCTCCTCTGAACAGGGCAGCGCGCGGCCGTGGCATAATCGCCGGACGTTGACCCCATAAGCACGCCAATGCCGTCGGACCCGGATACTCGTTCGGAATCCGCCACCCGTACCGACGGCTTGTCCGGTCAGCGCGGTGGCTCTGCGCATTCTGTTTTTCATCATGCTGAGTTAGTCAGCGACCGGTTCAAGATCGTCCGCCTGCTCGGGCAGGGCGGCATGGGCGCCGTCTACGAAGCCGAGGACCTGGAGCTCGGTGGTCACGTGGCGCTCAAGACGGTCCGCCCCGAGACCGCGAGCAACCCTCGCACGATCGAACGGTTCAAGCAGGAAATCTACCTCGCCCGGAAAGTCACGCACCCGAACGTCTGCCGCATCTTCGATCTGTTTCATCATCGCGTCGAATCGGCAGACGGCGAAATCATGTTCGTGACGATGGAGCTGCTGCGCGGCGAGACCCTGGCCGACCGGCTCCGGCGCGTCGGCCGCATGAGCGCGCCCGAGTTCGTGCCGCTCGTCACGCAGATGGCCCAGGGACTCCATGCCGCACACCAGGTCGGCATCGTCCATCGCGATTTCAAGCCGAGCAACGTCGTCCTCGTTCCCGTGAAGGAGCAGTCGGACGACGTCCGCGCCGTCGTGACCGATTTCGGGCTGGCGCACTCGAGCTCTTCGGACGGCAGCCAGGTGCTGGCGTTGACCGGGACTGGCGACATTGTCGGCACTCCGGCGTACATCGCACCGGAGATCCTCGACCATCGCGGCGCAACCGCGGCGACGGACATCTACGCGTTCGGCGTGGTGATGTACGAGATGGTCACCGGCCGGCTGCCGTTTGAGGGGGACACGCCGCTCATCGCCGTCCTGGAGCGTTTGCGACGACCGGCCGAATCGCCACGCGCGCTCGTGCCCGATCTCGATCCGCGATGGGAAGCGATCATCCTGCGCTGTCTCGAACGCGAGCCGGCGGATCGTTTCGCGAGCGCTGCGGATGCTGTCAGCGCGTTCCACCAACCGACCACCGGGCACGTTCCGAGCTTGCGGCGCCGTCGCACCAACCGTGTCGTGATGACGGTGACCGCGGTGGCGCTGGCGGCGGCGGGCATTGGCGCCGTCGCGACCTGGGTGCCACGCCCGCCCGCCATATCCGTCGCCGCCGATCCTGCTGCGACATCGCTCAAGGTCCGGCGCTCGGTCGCCGTGCTCGGGTTCAAGAACCTGTCACAGCGACCCGATGCGGCGTGGTTGTCGGCCGCCTTCTCGGACATGTTGACGACGGAGTTGGCGGCCGGCGAGAAGCTGCGGACGGTCGCGGGCGAACAAGTCGTGCGCATGAAACTGGATCTCCAACTCGCTGACGCCGACAGCTTCGCGCCGGACACGCTGGCGCGCATCCGCCGCAACCTCGGCACCGATCTCGTGGTGGTCGGGTCGTACTTCGCGGCGGGTGCGAAAGGCAACGAGCGCATCCGGCTCGACCTGCGGGTGCAGGACGCCGCGGCGGGAGAGACGATCGCGTCAGTGAGCGACACGGGTACTCACGATGAGCTCTTGAGTCTCGTGTCACGCACCGGCGTCGTGCTGCGTCAGCGCCTGGATGTCGGCGAATTGTCCGGCACCGACACCGCGCGCGTGAAGGCGTCCGTGCCGTCGAGCCCGGAGGTCGTCCGCCTGTACACCGAGGGGCTGGCCCGGCTCCGTCTCGCGGAGTATCTCGCGGCGCGCGATGTGTTGGTACAGGTGATCGCCGCGCAGCCGGAATTCCCGCTTGGTCATCTGGCGCTGGCGGCGGCCTGGTCGGCCCTCGGCTACGACGCGAGAGCGAGCGAAGCCGCCAAGCGCGCGTTCGAGCTCGCCGGGCAGCTGTCCCGTGAAGAACGTCTCTGGATCGAAGGGCGCTACCGCGAATCGACCCGCGAACGGGAGCGAGCCATCGAGATTTACAGAACGCTCTTCGAGTTCTTTCCCGACAACGTCGACTACGGTCTTCGTCTCGCCGCGGTGCAGACCACGGCCAGCCATGGGAAAGACGCCTTGGCCACGGTCGAAACGCTCCGCAAGCTGCCGCCGGTCATGCAGGACGATCCCCGGATCGAACTAGCCGAAGCGCGAGCGGCGGGTTCGCTTTCTGATTTCAATCGACAACTCGCCGCCGCCGATCGGGCGGCCCAGAAAGCGCTCGCGCGCGGCGCGCCGGTGTTGCTGGCGCAGGCGCGCATCGCGCAGCAGGAGGCGTTTGCCGGTCTTGGCCAGCTGGACAAGCGCATGGCACCCCTCGAGGAGGCACGGAAGATCTACGCCTCGGCGGGAGATCGCGCCGGCGTCGCCGACACCTTGAGCCGCATGGCCGTGGTGCGCAGGCTGCAGGGCGATACGCCCGCAGCGCTGGCTCTGTACGAACAGACGTTTGAGGTGTTTCGGGAGATCGGCAGCGAAGGCGGAATGGCGGTTGTGAAGGCCAATCATGCCAATGCGCTGATGCGGCTCGGACGCCTGCCCGAGTCGCGAAAGCTGTTCGAAGCGGCGCTGGTCACGTTTCGCGAGGTCGACCGCAAGGAGGGGATGGCGGTGACGCTCAACAACATCGGCATCATCCTGCGACAGCAAGGCGACTTCGCGGGCGCGATGACGCGCTATGAGCAGTCGCTGGCGATCTCCCGCGAGGCCGGTATGAAGGCGCAGATCGCCAACACCCTCGGCAACATGGCAAACCTCCTGTCGCCTCGCGGCGACCTCGCCCGCGCCCGGAACATGTACGAAGAGGCGCTGGCGATGTCGCGCGGCATCGGCGACAAGACGACCGTCGCGCGGACGCTCGGCAACCTGTCCCTGGTGCTCGTGCGCCAGGGCGACGTGTCGACCGCGAGAACGGTCTGCGAGGAAGCGGTAGCGCTCAGCCGCGCGGTCGGAGAGAAACGCGAAGTCGCCTACGCGCTGAAGCACATGGGCAACACCCTGCATCACCAGGGCGAGCTCACCCGTGCGGCGGCGCAGTACGAAGAGGCGCTCACCATCGCGCGCGCGATCGACGAAAAGGCGCTGCTGGCCGAAACCTATTCCGGCTTCGGCCATCTCCGCCTCGCGCAGGGCGACATCGCTGACGCGAAGCGCCGCTACACCGACGCACTGGCGATCAGGCAGGCGTCCGTGAAGGGAAGCGTCGCCGACAGCACGCTCGACCTCGCCGCCGTTGCGATTGAAGAGGGTCGATACGGCGAAGGCGAACAACTGGCCCGGCAGGCGGTCGCCACGTATGGGACGCTCGAGGAAGCCGACAGCATTGCCGCCGCCTACGTTGTCCTCGCACGCGCGCTGGTGGCGCAAGCCAAGTCAACCGACGCGCAGGCGGCGATCGACCGTGCGGTGAAGAGCGCTCGCGCCACGCAGGATCAGATCGTGCGGGTGGCCGTCGCGACCACCGCGGCCCGCGTGGTGGCAGCCTCGAGGAACGCTCGGGCGATCGCGAAATCTATCGAGATCCTGACCACGCTCGTCGCCGACGTCGCGAAAACCGGATCGATCGCGCTGCGGCTCGAAGCCAGCCAGGCGCTCGGGGAATTGGAGAAGGCTGGCGGCAGCCCCAGCGCGGGTCTCGCGCGGATCTCCGCCGTGCACAAGGATGCAACGGAAAAAGGCTTTGGCCTGATCGCCCGCCACGCCGCCGCGGCGATGCGATGAGCGGCGACACAGGATGCCCCCGAGTGAATGGCGGTGAGGCAGGGATTCGATGCCGCTAAGGCCGAACCGAGGCCGAATCATATACACAACGCTGGGCTCACCCACACACAACCATTTGGGCCCCGGCGAGCGTCAAATTCCTGATGTTGCCTCAGGACCTGCGCTTCGCCGTCCGCTCATTCCTCCGCGCGCCGCGGTTTACCGTTCCCGCGGTGATCGCCCTCGCGCTCGGCATTGGCGCCACTTCGGCCATCTTCAGCGTCGTCCGCGGCGTGATTCTCGAGCCGCTGCCCTATCGCGATCCCGAGAGAGTCGTGGCGATCTGGGAGCACCGCGTCGATCGCAATCGCCCGCGCAACGTGATCGCGTCCGCCAACTTCGTCGCCTGGCGGGAGCGCAACAAGTCATTCGAGCGGCTTGGCATGACCGGCCCGTCGCGACAGAACATCGTGCTCGACGGACAACCGCAGGAAATCGCCGGCTTCTTCGCCTCGTCCGATGCGCTCGCGGCATTCGGCACGCAGCCCCAGCTCGGCCGGCTTTACATGCCCGACGAGGACCTGGCGAGCGCCGAACGCGTCGTCGTGATCAGCCACGAGTTCTGGCAGGCCAGGCTCGGCGGCAGAAGCGACGTGCTTGGGTCGTCGCTGACCATGAACCAGCAGCCGCGAACGGTGATCGGCGTGATGCCGCCAGACTTCACGATCGAGGGTGTCGCCGGCGCCTACATGATTCCGTACGGCTGGACGATCGAACAGCTGCGACAGTCGCCGGGCCGCGGCTCGTCGCACGGCATCGCGCGCCTGCGCGACGGCGTGTCGTTCGAACAGGCGTACGGCGAGATGCGGGCGATCATGTCGCAGCTGGCGATCGAGGCGCCGCAGCGCAACACCAACTGGTCGATCACGCTGGTGCCGATTCACGAGCAGACCGTCGATCAGATCCGTCCGGCGATGTACGTGCTGAGCGGCGCCGCGTTGCTCGTGTTGCTGATCGCCTGCGTCAACGTCGCAAACCTGTTGCTGGCGCGAAGCACCGTCCGCCATCGCGAGCTCGGTCTTCGCAGCGCGCTTGGTGCGGCGCGCGGCCGGCTGATGCGGCAGCTGATGACCGAGAGCGTGCTGTTGTCGCTCGTCGGCGGCGTGATGGGACTGGCCCTTGCCTTCGCGTTCCATCGCGGCCTCCTCGCGCTGGTGGCGAACCGGATACCGGTGCCGCGCATCGAGCAAGTGACGCTCGACCTGCCGGTGGTACTGTTCACACTCGGCCTCTCGCTGTTGACGGGCCTGGTATTCGGCGTCATACCCGCGCTGTTTGCCACGGGCGCGGCCGGCGATGCCCTCCGCGAAGGCGGACGTCATGGCAGCGGGCCCCGCGCGCGTCGTGCCCTGGGCACGCTCGTCGTCGCCGAGATTGCATTGTCGCTCGTGTTGCTGGCGGGCGCGGGCCTGTTGATCCGCAGCTTCATCGCGCTGCAGAACGTCAACCCCGGCATGCGCGCCGAGGGCGTGCTCACCGCGCGCGTCACGCTATCAGGGCCGCGCTACGATAACGACCAAAAGCTGGGCGCGTTCTACACCGACGTGTTGGCGAAAATCACCGCGATTCCAGGTGTGGAGAGTGCCGCTGCAGTGAGCTTCCTCCCGATGGCCGGTCTCGGCATCGGCACGAGCTTTCACCGGCTCGATAAGCCCACGCCGGAACCCGGCGCTCTCTCTGGCACCGACGTGAAACCGGTGACACCAAACTTCTTCAAGACGATGGGCATTCCGCAGCGGGCGGGCCGCGACTTCTCTACCGCCGATACCCTCGAATCGCCGCAAGTGGCCGTGGTCAGCGAAGCGCTCGTGAGACAGCAGTTCCCCACCGAGGATCCGATCGGCAAGCGCCTGAACGTCTCGATCGGCCGCGCGCCGGGCGGCATGAACGTCGAGATCGTCGGGGTCGTCGGCGACATCAAGATGGTCACGCTCGACGGCACGATCAGTCCAGCAGTCTACATTCCGCACACACAACTGCCGATTGGCTTGATGACGTTCGTGGTGCGCACGAGTCTCGAGCCCACGTCGCTGACGCCAGGTGTCGCCGCCGCGGTGCGCGCGGTCGACACCAGCCTGCCGATTGCGGATGTCGCCACCATGGAGGATGTGGTCGCCACGACGCTCGCGCGCCCACGCACGGTGTCGGCATTGTTGATGGTCTTCGCCGTCATCGCACTCGTCCTTGCGGGCGTCGGCGTCTACGGCGTGATGGCGTACTCGGTGTCGCAGCGCACGCAGGAAATCGGCGTGCGCATGGCGCTCGGCGCCAGCACGCAGTCGGTGTTCCGGATGATGATCGGCGATGCCATGAAGCTGGTCGCGATCGGCGTCGTCGCCGGCGTGGTCGCCGCGGCGTGGCTCTCGCAGTTCCTCGCGACCATGCTGTTCGAGGTTGGGCGTTTCGACGTCGTCACGTTCGCCGCCACCGCGATCGTGCTCGGCCTCGTCGCGACGTTCGCATCGTATGTGCCGGCGAGGCGGGGCATGAAGGTCACGCCGGTCGAGGCGTTGCGGGCGGAATAACCGCTCGCACCCTCGTCGCGGCTTCGCTCAAAAATAGAACTTCAACACCAGCTCGATCACCCGCGGCGAACTGATGGTGTTGGTAATGATGCCAAAGGTGTTCGGCACCGAGATGTCCCGCGCCGGCGGTCCAAAGCTCGGATGATTCAGGATGTTGAACGCCTCGACCCTGAACTCGGCGTAGCGCGCCGCTCCGACGTCGACCCGCTTCGAGAACATGAGATCGACGTTCGTGTACCCCGGCGCGCGGGCGACCCCGACCGTGCAATTGCCAAACGTGCCGAGCGGCGCCGCCTGAAACGCATTGATGTCGAGCCACTGGTTGATCGACTGGTTCGATGGAACCGGATCGCCGACACAGTTGGGCCGCTCGAACCCTCGTTCTCCCTGCAGCGAGCGGGCACGGCCGTCAATCACCGTAATGGGAAGACCCGTGCGAGCCTGGAAAATGCCGCTCACCCTCCAGCCCCCCGCGACGGCGTGCAGCGGACCCGACCACCCGGAGCCAAACGTGCGGCCCCGGCCGAATGGCAATTCGTACGTGGATGAGAAGACAAAATTGTGTCGGACGTCGTGGAACGCCGGTCCCCACTCGGCCTCGGGGTCGTAGGTGTTCTGCCAATAGGCGCCTTCCGTGCCGCCAGTAACCCCCTGCAGCCCCGAGCCGCCGAACACGCCGTAGAAGCCGCGGTTGTTGGTGGTTCCCTTCGCGAGCGTGTACGAAGCCAGGAACTCGACGCCGTTGCCCGACCTCTGGCGCACGCTGGCCTGCATGGAGTTGTACTTGCTGCCAGACCGAGCCGCCGTCGTCGCGATGGTGGTGACGAGCGGCAGCGCGCGGAAGAGCGGCCGGCGCGTGTTCTTTGGCGCCCACGTCGACGGGTCGCCAACACCTGCCAGCGCCTGGTTGCCCTCGACGGGCGTGACCAGGTGGGTCGCGTTGTGACCGACGTAACCGACCTGGGCCGACATCGACGACGTCAGGCGGTATTCGACAAACGCGTTCCACTGCTGCGTGAATTGCGGACGAAGGTTGGGATCGTACGCCCGCACGTTTCCACTGGGAGTTGTTCCGGGCACCAGCTCCGCAAAGCCGGTCCGGATCGTTCCCGGCCCAGTCGTCGCGTCGTAGGTCACTGCGGACTCGAAGAACAGCGGCGGATTGAGCGGCAGCCGCAGGTTCGCGCCGGTGCCCTCCATGAACTGGGAAATGCCGTAGCCGCCACGGAAGACGAGGCGGTCGGTTGCCGTCCAGGCC
>JANOZI010000242.1:0-2257 GCA_031429375.1 Acidobacteriota bacterium
CGCGCGGGCGCATCGACTGCGGGCTGCAGGGCGTGGCCGCGCCGGTGAGCGCCGAACGTTTCCTTGGCGTGCGGATCTTCGACATCACCGACCTGCGCAACCCCAAGCAGGTCGCCGCGGTGCAGACCTGCCGCGGCTCGCACACGCACACGCTGATTCTCGACCCGAACGACAAGGCCAACATCTACATCTATGGCTCCGGTACCGGCCGGGTGCGATCCGGCGAAGAGCTCACGGGGTGCTCGGGCGGCGATCCGAAAGAAGACAAGGAAACCGCGCTCTTCAGCATCGACGTGATCCAGGTGCCGCTGGCCAACCCGTCGCAAGCCAAGGTCGTGAACCGTCCGCGCGTCTTTGCCGACGCGGCCGGCAACATCGCGGCGCTGTGGGCGGGCGGCGACCACGGCCCCGGCACGCAGAAGACCAACACGACGAACCAGTGCCACGACATCACCGTGTACTCCGAGATCGGACTGGCCGCCGGCGCCTGCTCCGGCAACGGCATCCTGATGGACATCCGCGATCCGAAGAATCCGGTGCGCCTGGATTTCGTGTCGGACAAGAACTTCGCCTACTGGCACTCGGCGACGTTCAACAACGACGGCACGAAGGTGTTGTTCACCGACGAGTGGGGCGGCGGCTCGCGCCCGCGCTGCCGGCCGACCGACCTGCTCAACTGGGGCGCCGACGCCATCTTCGACATCACGCCCGATCGCAAATTGAAGTTCGCCGGTTACTACAAGATGCCGGCGCCGCAGACCGACCAGGAGAATTGCGTCGCGCACAACGGCTCGCTCATCCCCGTGCCCGGCCGCGACATCATGGTGCAGTCGTGGTACCAGGGCGGCGTGTCGGTGTTCGACTTCACCGACTCGACCCGGCCCACTGAGATCGCGTTCTTCGATCGCGGTCCGATCAACCCGGCCGAACTGGTGGGCGGCGGCTACTGGTCGAGCTATTGGTACAACGGCTACATCTACGGCGCCGAGATTGCGCGTGGCATCGACATTTTCCGCCTGAAGCCGAGCGAGCACCTCACACAGAACGAAATCGATGCGGCCGTCCTGGTGCGCGCGACGCAGTTCAACTCGCAGAACCAGCCGAAGATCGTGTGGCCCGCGGTATCGGTGGTGGCCAGGGCCTATCTCGATCAGTTGAATCGCACGAAGGCGATCCGCCCGGAACGGGCGCGCGCGGTGCGTGCCGGTCTGGAGAAGGCCGACCAGCTCCGCACCGGCAAGGAGCGCAACGCCCCGGCCGCGCTCGACGCGCTTGACGCGCTCGCGTCGCAACTCGAAGGCGACGCGAAGGCGGCCACCGGACACGACGCGGCCCGGCTGACCGCGCTCGCGGAAACATTGAAGGGAAGGGCCGCGCGCTTGCGCTAAGCCTGGCACTTGCGTCTGGCCCCCCGTTTGCAGCCTGGCCAGCCAAGGAGCACTACGCATGAATTCCAAGACATCTCTACTGAGAACAGCACTGCTGGTGCTGTTTCTCGGCACCGTCGCGACGCCCGCGCGAGCCGACTGGCTGCTGACACCGTACCTGGGCGTCGTCTTCGGCGGCGCCGCCAATCAATTCGTGCTGAACGATCTCGACGACGAGTTCGAGCAGCGCGTCAGCTTCGGCGGCAGCTTCGCCTACATGAGCAAGGGGGTCTTCGGAGTCGAGGTCGATTACAGTGTCGCCCCCAATTTCTTCCAGTTCACCGGCGGCACCAACAATTTCGACATCCTCAATCTTGACTCGAGCGTCCAGACGCTCATGGCCAATGTCATTGTCGCCCTACCGATCGGCGGCTCGAGTGGCCTCGGCTTCCGCCCCTATCTGACCGCCGGCGCAGGGACCATCCGCACCAAGCTGCGAAGCGCGAGCGACGTCTTCGACGACATCAACAGCAACGACACCGGCTACAACTTCGGGGCCGGCGCCAATCTGTTCTTCAGCGATCATTTCGGCCTGCGCGCCGATGTGCGCTACTTCCGCGAGCTCGAGTCGCTGGACGACGAGGATCCGATTACGGATAACCCGTTCTTCGACCAGGAAATCGCCACCGACGTCTTCAACTTCTGGCGCGGCTCGATCGGCATTACGTTCAGGTTCGGTGGGTAACAATCGCGGCGGCTCGCACCTGCACTCGCTCCAGGTAGTCCGCCTGTGTGAGCAGCGCCGGCTCACCGTTGTGCTCGATCGCCGCGAGTAAAGCGGTGACAGAATGTGAAGGATGTCTCGCTCGCTCCGGCACTGCGCGCTCGCC
>JANOZI010000243.1:0-3298 GCA_031429375.1 Acidobacteriota bacterium
GGTGACGCGAACCAGGTCGTCCCGCTCAACGCCTACAAGGACCTGAAGTGGCGCAACGTCGGCGCCACCCGCGGCGGCCGCGTCACGGCCTATTCCGGCGTGCGCCAGCAGCCGCACACGTTTTATTTCGGCGGCGTCGGAGGCGGTGTCTGGAAGACGGATGACGCCGGCATTTCCTGGGCGCCGGTCAGTGATGGACAGATGGCCACCGGATCGATCGGCTCGATCGATGTCGCGGCGTCCAATCCCAATCATGTCTGGGTCGGCACCGGCAGCGCGGCGATCCGATCGAACGTGATCATCGGGCGCGGCGTGTACAAGTCGACCGACGCCGGCAAGACGTGGAGCTTCATGGGGCTCAAAGAGTCGGGCCAAATCGGCGGCATCAAGATTCACCCCTTCAACACCAACACGGTCTGGCTGGCGGCGCTCGGCTCGCCGTTTGGCCCGAACGACGAGCGCGGCATCTTCAAGACGACCGATGCGGGCAAGACGTGGAAGAAGACGCTGTTCGTGAACAACGAAACCGGCGGGCGCGACATCGAAGTCGACTGGGAGAATCCGGACATTCTCTACGCGGCGATGTATCGCGGCTTCCGCAAGGGCTGGGACATCATCAGCGGCGGGCCGGCGAGCGAAGGCGGCATCTACAAGTCGACCGACGGCGGCGAAACGTGGAAGCACATCACCAACGGCCTGCCCAGGGATTTGATCGGCAAGATCGACATCGACATCTCGCGCAGCAACCCGCGCGTGCTGTACGCGATGGTCGAGGGCCTCGGCGCCCAGGGCGGGCTGTTCCGATCGAACGACGCCGGCGAGTCGTGGACCAATATCAACAACAGCCAGCGGCTGCGGGCGCGGCCGTTCTACTTCCACTACGTCACGGTGAACCCCAGGAACGAAAACGAAGTGTGGGTCAACGAGCTCGGCCTGCAGAAATCGACCGACGGCGGCAAGACCTTCACGTCGATCGACACGCCGCACGGCGACAACCACGGCATGTGGTTCAATCCCGACAACCCGGACATCATCCTGCAGGTCAACGACGGCGGCGCCAACGTCAGCCTGAACGCCGGCAAGAGCTGGTCGTCGATCCTCAACCAGCCGACGGCCGAGTACTACATGGTCGCGGTCGACGAGCAGTACCCCTATCGCCTCTACATGCCGCAGCAGGACAACTCGACGTTGATCATCCCGAGCATTCCGCCGGTGTCCTGGGGCTTCGACAGTCCGGTCCAGGCCTGGCAGCAAGCCTCGGGCTGCGAGACCGGACAGATCTGGCCGAAGCCGGACGGCAAGGTGGTGTGGGGCGCGTGCAAGGGCGAGGTCGGCCGCTATAACACCGTGACGGGGCAGGAAAAGCACTACTGGGTCTATCCGCAGAACCGTTACGGCCACGACCCCGACGACATGAAGTTCCGCTTCCCGCGCCAGACCGTCGTCTACGTGTCGCCGCACGACTCGCGCGTGATCTACCAGGCGTCGCACGTGCTGCACCGATCGATCGACGAGGGCGTAACGTGGGACATCATCAGCCCCGACCTCACGGCCAAGGAGCCGCAGTATCAGATCGTCTCGGGCAATCCGATCACGCGAGACGTGACCGGCGAAGAGGTCTACTCGACGATTTACTCGATGATCGAATCCCGCCTCGAGCGCGGCGTGATCTGGGTGGGCGCCAACGACGGCCCGGTCAGCGTGACGCGCGACAACGGCAAGAGCTGGAAGAACGTGACGCCGAAGGACCTGATCGGCGCGCGCATCCAGACGGTCGAAGATTCGCCCCACGCGCGCGGCCGCGCCTACATCGCCGGCTATCGCTACATGCGCGAGCACGACCTCAAGCCTTACATCTATCGCACCGACAATTACGGCGAGTCGTGGACGCTGCTGACCGACGGCAAGAACGGCATCCCGGTCGATCATCCGACCCGCGTCGTGCGCGAGGATCCGAAGCAGGCCGGCCTGCTCTACGCCGGCACCGAGTTCGGCTTCTTCGTCTCGTTCAATGCCGGCCGCAACTGGCAGCCGCTGCAGCAAAACCTGCCGGCCACGCCGGTCACCGACATCAAGGTGCACCGCAACGACCTCGTCATTTCGACGATGGGGAGGTCGGCGTACATCATGGATAACATCACGCCGCTGCAACAGCTGGCGGCGTTTGCCAACGGCCCGCCGACCGCGGGCGGCGGCCATGACGGCGGCGCGGCCGAACAGGCCGCCGCGACCCGCGGCTCGATGCCGGCCCTCACGATCTTCCAGCCGCGCGAAGTGATCCGCCTTCGCAACTCCACCGCGCCGGCGTCGGCGGACGGGCCGGAGTATCCGATGAGCGGCGCGCACTTCGACCTCTACTTCGCCGCGGCGCCGGGCGCCGACACCAGGCTCGACGTCCTCGACGCGCGCGGCGGCTCGTTGCGCACGTGGAGCGTGTTACCCCCGCGCAGTGCAGGCGCCGGTCCCGAAGCTCGCGGCGGCGGAGGCGGTTTCCGCGGCGGCGGCGGCAGCTCGCCCGGCATTCGCGCCGAGGCGGGCATGCAGCGGATCACGTGGGACCTGCGCTACCCGGGACCGTGGACGGCAACCACGCCTGAAGGCGGCGCCGGCGGGCCAATGGTCGCGCCTGGCAAGTACAGCGTCCGCCTCACCTCCGGCGGCCAGACGATCACGCGCACCTTCGACCTGAAGTCGGATCCTCGCGTAGCGGCGGATGGCGTGAGCGACGGCGACATCGCCGAGCAGGTCAAGTTCCAGTTGCAGGTGCGCGATGCAATCAGCGACGCCAGAAAGCTCCAGCAGGGCATCGAGCAGGCGATGGCCAAGGCGGGCGTGAAGCCGCAGCTTGCGCCCGGCGCGGTCGGAAGCTCGCCGGGCACAACCAAGTACGACAGTCCGCTGCAGGAGCTGTACGCGAAAGTCGTCGATACGCCCGGCATCTATACGCAGGGGATGTTGATCACGCAGTTGAACAACATCCAGCGGATGATCACCCAGGCGGACCAGAAGGTCGGTAAAGACGCCTACGATCGTTATGCCGACCTCGTGAAGGAGCTGGTGGCGATCGAGACGCAGCTGAAGAAGCTATCCGGCTCCTAATCAGTAGGACGGAGCGATGAAGGACTGAGAATTTTTGTAAATCGCGCTGACGGAAAGTGTCCAAACGGTGCCGTCCTGTGTCACATGACGGCTCAATAGAATTAAGTGCTTAATGTGCAATAAGTTACAAGGTTATTTCGGTCCTGATATCGCTTCCGTAAAACCCAGACTGTTCTAAATCAAGAAAATTACGTATTTA
>JANOZI010000244.1:0-1654 GCA_031429375.1 Acidobacteriota bacterium
GCATTGGCTCCCACCGGGGCGCGTCGTATGAGCGCCAATCCCCACGCCAACGGTGGCCTTCTGCTGCGCGATCTGCGGCTGCCGGACTTTCGTGATTACGCTGTGTCGGTGCCGCGCCCGGGCGCCGTCGATGCCGAGGCCACGCGCGTCCAGGGGGAATTCATCCGCGACGTGATCACGCGCAACCCGGATAACTTCCGCGTCTTCAGCCCGGACGAAACGAACTCGAATCGATGGAACGCCGTGTTCGAGGTGACGAATCGTTGTTCAACCGCGGCGATCCTTCCCGACGACGACCACGTCGCGCCCGATGGGCGCGTGATGGAGGTGCTCAGCGAGCACCAGTGCGAAGGCTGGCTCGAAGGCTACCTGCTGACGGGGCGTCACGGGTTCTTTTCCTGCTACGAGGCGTTTATTCACATCATCGATTCCATGTTCAACCAGCACGCCAAGTGGTTGAAGGTCTCGAATGAGATCCCGTGGCGCCGGCCGATTGCCTCGCTCAATTATCTGCTCACCTCACACGTCTGGCGGCAGGACCATAACGGTTTCAGCCATCAGGATCCCGGTTTTATCGACCTCGTCGCGAACAAGACGGCCGACGTCATCCGGGTCTATTTGCCGCCTGACGCGAACACGCTGCTTTCGGTCACGGACCACTGTCTGCGCAGCCGCAATTACGTCAACGTGGTCGTCGCCGGCAAGCAGCCATCGCCGCAGTGGCTGGACATGGACGCGGCGGTCAAACACTGCGCCGACGGCCTCGGCATCTGGTCGTGGGCCAGCAACGATCTAGGCGGCGAGCCGGACGTCGTCATGGCGTGCTGCGGCGATGTGCCGACGCTCGAAACCCTGGCGGCGGTGGAGTTGCTGCGGAGCCACTTTCCCGACTTGAGGGTGCGGGTGATCAACGTCGTCAACCTCATGAAGCTGCAACCGCCGAGCGCGCACCCCCATGGGTTGAGCGACGAGGAGTTCGACGCGCTCTTCACGACCGACAAGCCGATCATCTTTGCTTATCACGGCTATCCGCTGCTGATCCATCGGCTGACCTATCGCCGCACGAACCATCACAACCTTCACGTGCGGGGCTTCAAAGAAGAAGGCACGACCACTACTCCATTCGACATGGTCGTGCTGAACGATCTTGACCGCTTTCACCTTGTCGCGGACGTCATCGAGCGGGTGCCCGGTCTCGGTCTGCGCGCCGCCGGCGCCCGGCTAGCGATCCGCAACAAGCTGATCGAGCACAAGCAATACATCGCCAGCCACGGCGAGGACCTGCCGGAGATTCGGAACTGGCGATGGAGTCTATGAACCATGTGATTCTGCCTGACGCCGGTGAAACGAGGCTGGACGCGCTGCAGCGTCACGCGTTCGGGTACTTCCTGAACGAGACCAACGCCGCAAACGGTCTCGTGGCAGACCGAACGCAGCCTGGTGCTCCGGCAAGCATCGCGGCCGTCGGCTTCGCGCTGGCGGCCTATCCGGTCGGCGTCGAGCGGGCGTGGATGACACGCACCGACGCCATCGAGCGAACGCTGGCGCTGTTGCGGTTCTTCTGGACCAGCCCCCAGGGAACGGCGCCCGACTCGACCGGATATAAAGGCTTCTACTACCACTTTCTCGACATGACGACCGGCCGGCGCGCCCA